>DAOVHI010000092.1 GCA_030671985.1 bacterium | reverse complement strand
TAAATCTTTCTCATTAAATGGGACGGGAGTGAATTTGGGATAACAACATATAGTCCCGAGCGCGACAAACTTTTCTATTCCAAACCTTTTGCCTTGCTCTATCATCTGAACGCCCATCATCAAATTATCATAAAAGAATTTACCGGGATTTTCGCGATTTGCTCCTATTCCGCCAACCTTTGCCGCAAGGTGTATTACAATATCCGGCTTTGAATCATGATAAAGTTTTTTCACCGCCTCCATTTGGACAAGGTCATAATCTTTGCTTCTTGTGACAAAAATATCTTTACATCCCATTTTTTTTAACTTCTCTACTACAAATGAGCCGAGAAATCCTGCTCCTCCTGTGATGAGAACGACCTTATTATTCAGCATATGGTAAAAACCTCAATAATCCTTCTACTTTCGCAGATAATTTTTTGATGTCTGTGATTTTTTGTTTATATACATGTGTGGTTTTTTTATCTTCTTTGTTAAGCTGTTTTCCCGCGCTTTCAAGCATTTCTTCTGCTCTGGATAATTCGCCGTCTATTTCTTTTGTTCTCTTTGCTAATCCCTCTTTAATGCGGCTTGTAACTATTTTGAGAATATCTTCGTTCGCTGTATAAAAATTACGCCTGCTTCCCTTTACCCATACTTTTTTTACCGCGCCCCATCTCTCAAGCACACGAATATTTACGCTTACATTTCCTTTGCTTACTTTCAGAATATCCGTGATGTCATCAAGCGAAACAGGCTCATTGGAGATATAGAGCAGAGCATACATCTGTCCCGCAATTGCATTTAAGCCGAGATTTCCTGCCATACTTCCGGCAGTTTCAATAAAATAGTCGCGTACTTTCTCTATCTCTGAATTCATAACCAAGCGCTTCCTATGTATTCTACGTTCAGAACATTCTAAACGTAGAATACGACAAGAGGTTTCGGATGTCAAGAATTAATTTTTTAATTTGTTTCCATTATGCTGCTGATATATAATGGGTAGAGAGTGAATATCTCGGGGAGAAATCATATGAGAACACTGAACACCATAGTTCTGTTTCTGCTAATCCTGTTCGCGGCACATCCGGCTTTTTGCAAAGAAAAAGAACAGATATCGGTCGGTTTGCATGAGCGGACAAGCAAGGATGCAAGTATAGTAACTCCACGCATGCCAAGATGGCGCGGGATTACGAAGAATGATAAAAAAACTGCGCGCGCATTATATGATAGTAGTGAATATATCATTGAAATACGCGTTAATAAGAAGATTGGTTTCATAGAAATTTTTGTTGATTCAAAATTTAGAGATCTGGTTAAAAACCATTCTCCAAAAGCTATTGCGGAAATGGAGAGGTGGTGGTGGTCAGCTTCTAAAAATATGCAGACTGATTCATTTTTTATAAGGATAAAGTGGATCGGATATAAGAAATCCAAGGCACTGATAGCAGATGTGTTTTATGTCGAGAATTCCAATAAAATAAAAATCAGGACATATGCCAATTAAAATTGGAAATTCGAATGTTCAAAAATTTATTACATACCTGGAAATTGAGCGCAATGTATCTGAATATACTATAAAAGCTTACTCATCTGACATCGGGCAATTCCTGAAATTCTTAGAAATAGATAAAGAAGAATTGGAAAACATTACGCACAGAACTATAAGAAAATTTCTAGCGCATCTGCAAAACAAAGGCTGCTCAAATAAATCCATCGGAAGAAAGCTTGCTGTGATCAGGTCTTTTTTTAAGTTCCTTGTAAGAGAAGGATATCAAAAAACAAATCCAACACTGGCTGTTTCTACTCCGAAAGCCGATAAAAAATTGCCGGAATTTCTTACTGTAGAAAATATGATTAAATTAATAGAAAAACCAGATAAAAACGATATATTAGGGATAAGAGACAGGGCTATATTTGAAACACTCTATTCAACCGGCATAAGAGTTGGAGAACTTACATATCTTAATATCCGCGACATAGATTTTGGCGGCGGAACCATAAAAGTTAAGGGAAAAGGAAACAAGCAGCGCATTGTTCCCATTGGGGACATGGCTCTGGATGTAATAAACAGATATTCCGATATTAGAGACACATTGCTTAATAATAAAAAGCCTGACATAACTAAGGATAGACAAGCATTGTTTCTTGATAAATGGGGAGGCAGACTTACTGCA
Organism: bacterium; assembly: GCA_030671985.1. Lineage (GTDB taxonomy): Bacteria > JAHJDO01 > JAHJDO01 > JAHJDO01 > JAHJDO01 > JAHJDO01. Next base: position 3,791 of record DAOVHI010000092.1, on the reverse strand, counting down.
AGAAGTGTTGAGAGAATTGTGCGTAAACATATTATTGGAATTCCGAAAACATTAGGGATCACTCCGCATACTTTTAGACATAGTTTCGCAACGCATCTTTTGGATGCCGGCGCTGATCTCAGATCTGTACAGGAACTGCTTGGACATGTAAGTTTATCAACAACACAAATATACACTCATCTTACACCTGAAAAACTAAAGAGAACGTATAAAAAAGCTCATCCAAGAGCGTGAACCGCGTTTTTCCCTGCAATCCATCCTGTTGAAAAAGCGGCCTGCAGGTTAAATCCCCCTGTATCGGCATCAATGTCAATGATCTCGCCTGCAAAATATAGGCCTTTAACAAGTTTTGATTCCATTGTTTGGGAATTGATCTCTTTTATGCAAATTCCGCCGGATGTTACAATGGCATGATTAAATGACCTGTAACCTATTACTTCAAATTGAAACTCTTTTAGTAGTATCCTTAACTTTTTACGTTCTTCAGAATTAATTCGGCTCAGCTGTTTTTCTTCCGGAATCTCTAATTTCTTAACAAACACAGAAACCAGTTTTTCCGGAAGCAGTTTTTTTAACAAATTTTTAAACCCTTGTTTGCTGTGCTCATCTATTTCCCTTATTATTCTTCGCTCAAGCATTTTGTGATCAAGAGCAGGTTTTAAATCTATGGAAATAAACACCTTCTCTTTATTATTAACAAGTTTTACAACAGTTTTACTCAGAGAAAGAATTATCGGACCCGAGAGCCCAAAATCAGTAAACACCATTTCACCAAATCGTTCATCAACCTTTTTGTTTCCGCGCCACACCTGCGCTTTTACATTTTTCAAGCTCAATCCATGAAGATTTTTTGCAGTATTGCCCTTAGTTTCAATGGGTACAAGAGACGGAGAAACAGGTGTAATTGCATGCCCAAGCTGAGATGCCAGTTTAAATCCTGCTCCGTTTGAACCGGTTCTGGGATATGATTTGCCTCCGGCTGCAAGCACAACCTTGTCCGCTTTTATTTGAATGCGTTGAGTATTTCTATTACCTGCAAGCCCTTTCTTATTAACTGCAATAACAAAATTATTATCTGGTAACTTTGTAATACTAATTACTTCTGAATTAGTAGAAATTGGAATATTCAGCGATTGTACTTTATCAAGCAAAACTTTTGCAATCTCTCCTGCATCATCGTTCTGCGGGAAGTAACGCCCTCCTCGTTCAAGCTTAAACCGAACGCCCAGCTTTCCAAAGTATTTGATAAGATCTGTATTGAAAAAATTCGCGAAAGCGAATTTCAGGAACCTTCCGTTCTTGCCAAAATGCGAAATAAAATCCCCTAATTCGGCATCGTTGGTAATGTTGCATCGTCCCTTTCCTGAAATTTTCAGTTTCAGCGCAGGTTTATGCATCTTTTCAAGAATTAATATCTTTCTGGAAGATTTATAGCTCTCAATAGCCGCAATTAAACCTGCCGGACCCGCGCCGATAATGACAATGTCGTATTGATTTTGTAACATTATTTAAATTAGTAGTGGTCAGCCCGTTAATCTGTTATTTTTGATATTATTTTCGTCATCATCCCATTTCAATGGATTATTTGAAATGTATTCACGTATTGCGTTTAGCGATTGTTTGTTTCGAATCACATGATCATAAAACGATCTTTGCCATATTTTGCCAGAAATATTCAAATTATTATCGTTAATGTATTTGACATATTCAAGGGCGGATTTTGATTTGAACGAACGGATAATTTGAGAAATTGTAGGGGAGGGGCTTGCCCCCTCCCGCTTGTTTATAATTAGAATACCATGAATATGGTTTGGCATAATAATATATTGATCTAATTCGACATTGTCATATTGATTTTTTATATCGTTCCATTGTTTATCGATAATTTTCCCAATTATCGATAATTCTATGCGGGCGCAGGCAAGCAGCGCCCCTACAACATTTTCATATTTTCCAAATGTATTTTCTCTGTTTCTCGTACAAATCGTTACATAATAATACCCTGCCGTAGAATAATCATATTCTTTCAATCTGATTGGTTTTCTCGTGGGGAATTTATTCATTTTTATTTTTTAAGATTTCGTTCAGGACAACCTACAGGTATTGAGTGTTTTTATAATTAATCTATAAATTCATCAACATTTCTCAATGTATATCCCGTATTTGTAATCACCTAAAGAAAAAATAACCAATAGGTAAAAGTAGAACTGTAAAAATAACCCAAAGGTATAAAAAATGTCCGATAACACCCATAAGATCGCCGTCTTGATATGTTATTCCAATTTTCCATAATCGTGTCTTAAAAATAAAATTTACAAATACCAAAATAAAAGTTGATATAATATGTATTATAATCCAATGCATAAATGAGCTCTCTTCGTTTAGTATCTATTTTTTATTTATCTAAATGTTTTCGAACAACTTCTTTCAATTTCTCTAAATCATCATTTTTGAATGATGGATTGAGCTCGTTAGTTTCAGGTTCAAAAAAGTGGTAATAACCTAAAGGTGACTTCTCAATCCTACCTTTAGTAACAAAATATTTATTGTCCGCACCCTCTTTATACTTAGAATGACTAGGACCAATTTTAATCAACTTCTTGACCAAGATATGGTCTCCTCTGCCAAGGGATGAATGGTTTGCAAATTTAATCATTTAGTTTCTCTCCTTTTTTATTTATCGAACATTAATTACTGAATGCTTGACGTTATTTCAACACAGCATCCCATTATTTAACCAAGATATCAAGAAAAATGTGCAAAAATAAGTTAACACTGCCGATCAGGCGCGGTGTGTTAGCATCATCTGGATTGTCTGGAAAACCTTGATGAGTTTGTTCTATTTTGTTTTTTATTCTTCGCGGCAAAATATTCTTGTCTTCTTTGTTGTTTCTCTTTGTCCCATTCCTTTTTTTCTTTTACTGTCATTGGTTTTTCTGTTTGAGGATAAGGGTTTTCTTTGACAAGTTCTATTTTCTGGTCTATTAATTTTTCGATGTCTTTTATATAAGCATTTTCTTCAGGTTCGCAAAGGGATATAGCATTACCTTCCTCCCCTGCTCTACCAGACCTGCCTATCCTGTGGACATATGTTTCGGCTATATTCGGTATATCATAATTTATGACATATTTTAGTTTGTCAATATCAATACCTCTTGCGGCAATATCCGTTGCCACCAACACTCTAACTTCTCCGGCTTTAAATTGCGCCAGGACTTTTTGTCTTTGATTTTGGGCTTTATCACCATGTATAGCTGCAGACTTAATCTTATGTTTTTTTAGGTTACGATCTATTTTGTCAGCACCATGTTTTGTTCTGGAAAATAATAATACCTGATCAATCTTTTTATCCTGAAGTATGTGGCACAACAAATCTTTTTTACTTGATCTATTGGTATAATACAGATATTGCTTTATAGTTTCCGCAGTAGAGGAAATGGGACTTACGTCAACTTTCATAGGATTTCTCAAAATTTTCCTTGAAAGTTCTTGTATCTGCGCTTTGCTCTCTTATTTCTCTAATAAATTGTCCAGAAACAACTAAATCCCCAAGCAATCTTATGATATCATCTAAATCTTCAAGTTTTACCCGAACTGTTAATGCTTCTGCGTCTACTTCCCCGTCTTCAGTATATATTGTTGGTTCTGCTTCTAATATTTTCGAAACCTTTGCAGAAACTACATCTTGAGAGTTGCTAACTATTTCCGAGATTAAATCTTCCTCCTCCTGAGTGACTATTTCTATAATCAAATCTCTGAATGAGATACCAGCTTCAATTTCCTCTATTGCT
>DAOVHI010000057.1 GCA_030671985.1 bacterium | reverse complement strand
TAACTCCTGCCGTAACCCGGATTATATTTAACCAGAGGACGTCTAAAAGGGATCCTTGATTCAATGGAATAACCAATAGCATGTGTAGTTCCCGAGTCCGGAACTCCTGCTGCTAAATCCGCTTCAACGTCGTCTCTCTTTGCCAAAAATTTCCCACAGCGCTCTCTTACTTCTTCTGTATTTATACCCTCATAATTCGATGCAGGGAAACCAGTGTATATCCATAAAAACGTATCTGTCTTTTGACGCAATTCTCCTTCTTTAAGAACTTTAAACCCCGTGTGATTTAAAAGCAGTATCTCTCCAGGTTTGACGTATCTTTCTATGCTAAATCCTAAGTTAAAAAAAGCGGAAGTTTCTGTAGTTACTGCCCAGCCTTCATCTGATTTACCTATAATTAGGGGAGAATATCCTAATTTATCTCTGGCGATATAAATACCGTTCTTATGCAGAATTAGTATAGAGCAGGAGCCCTTAATCTTTTTAAAATAATTTTCTATTCCATGCACTAAACTATTACCCTGATTTATTAATTTCGCAACCAGTTCTGTACTGTTTACTCCTTTTTTAGCGGTTTCACTAAATGAGATTCCCTTCCCGTGCAAATCCTTGGTCAACCCGTCCGAATTGGCAATTAAACCGTTGCTGACAATACACAAGTGCCCGAATTTTGAATTTAGATATATGGGCTGTTCCTCTCTTGTGGATATCACCCCAATACCTGATTTCCCTTTCATCTTCTTATAATCTTCATAGAACCTGCTTTTAAACTGTCCTCCGCTGATTGTGTGAATCTTTCTGGATAATTTTTTCCCTAATACTGCCAGCCCTCCATATTCCGTCCCCAGATGAGAATGATAATCCGTTCCATAAAACAAAACCTCCTGACAATCCTTTTTTAGGACAACTCCGAATATCCCGTCCATTTTCTATGCTCCTTTTATTTATTATTGTTCCCCAACCCTAACAAGTTCCTTGAGATAATCCTGAATGGATTTTGGTGAACTTTTAGTTTTGGATACAGATTCAATCCCTTCGACACTGGCTTCCGCAGCTGTTATAGAAGTAATATAGGGAATCTTATGCTGTATTGCGGTTATACGGATGTAACTGTCATCATGTTTCCCGCTGCGTCCAACCGGAGTATTGATAATAAGATTAATCTCTTTGTTTTTAACTGCATCGGTTATATTTGGTCTTCCTTCATGTAATTTTTTTATTTCTGTATTCTCTATGCCATTCTTTTTTAGAAATCCAGCCGTGCCTTTTGTAGCATAAATACTGAAACCAAGTTTCTTGATCCTCTGAGCAATGGGAATCAAAAAAGGTTTGTCTTTATCGGCTATCGTCAAAAGCACATTCCCCTTAAGAGGAAGCTTTGAACCGGCTGCTTCCGCTGCCTTATAAAAAGCAAGTCCGAATGTATCGCCGATTCCCATAACTTCTCCCGTAGCTCTCATTTCCGGACCAAGTAAAGGATCTACTTCCGGAAACATGTTAAACGGAAAAACCGCTTCTTTAACGGCTACATAAGGAAGCTTATGAGTTTTTAGTTCAGGAAAATCTCCGATCTTCTTACCCAGCATTATTTGAGTTGCTATATGGGCTATGGGAACACCCGTTACCTTAGAGACTATTGGAACCGTACGTGAAGCTCTTGGGTTAGCCTCGATTATATAAACTTCATTATCGCATATTGCATATTGAATATTCATTAAACCTACTACATTCAATTCCTTTGCAATTGCCGATGTGTATTTTCTTATAGTATTTAAGTGTTCTTTTTTAATAGTTCTTGACGGAATAGCGCACGCAGAATCTCCTGAATGAACACCTGCTAATTCCGTATGTTCCATAACGGCTGCTACAAACGTATTTTCTCCATCGGAAACAGCATCAACTTCCGCCTCTACAGCCTGCTCAAGAAATCTATCAATAAGCATTGGATGCTCAGGACTGACCTGAATAGCTTCAATAGCATAATCTCTCAGCATAGCCTCATCGTAAATAATTTGCATCCCGCGTCCTCCCAGCACATAAGACGGGCGCACCATGAGAGGATATCCTATCTTCTTGGCGGTTATAAGAGCTTCGTCTAATGAACGCGCTATACCGCTTTCCGGCTGTGGAATATTAAGAGCGATCATTTTGTCTCTGAAACGCTCTCTATCTTCTGCAAGATGTATGCTTTCGGGAGTTGTTCCAAGAATTTTCACCCCATTATTCTTTAATTCCTGAGCAATATTCAGAGGGGTTTGTCCGCCAAACTGAACAATAACACCTTCGGGTTTCTCTTTTTTGTAAATTGTGAGCACATCTTCAACTGTTAAAGGTTCAAAATAAAGCTTGTTTGAAGTGTCATAATCAGTGGATACGGTTTCAGGATTGCAGTTAACCATAATTGACTCATATCCTTCATCCCGCAAGGCAAAAGCTGCGTGTACACACGTATAATCAAATTCAATACCCTGCCCGATTCTATTAGGTCCGCCGCCTAATATCATTATCTTCTTCTTTGATGATACAGGAACCGAATCTTTCCCGTTGTAAGTGGAATAGTAATAAGCGGCATTCTTTACTCCGCTCACAGGCACAGCCTCAAAACATCCGCTTTTGCCTATAGCGATCCTCTTTTGTCTGATCTCTTTTTCTTTTACTTCAAAAAGTCCTGCCAGATATTTATCTGAAAAACCCCACTCTTTTGCTTTAACTAATTTCCCATCAGAAAGAGTTTTCCATTTATTTTTAATTAATTCTTCCTCAAATTCTACAAGTTCCTTCATCTCTTTAATAAACCAGCGTCCGATGTATGTCATCCTGTAGAGTTCTTCTACGCTCATACCCTTGCGCAGCGCTTCATACATCAGAAAAATACGTTCACTGGAAGGATTTGCTAATTTCTCTTTCAGTCTTTCAAGGGAAAGCGTTTTAAAGTTCTTAGCTCCGCCAAGACCGCATCTGTTTATCTCAAGAGAACGGATGGCTTTTTGAAAGGATTCCTTATATGTTTTTCCTATGCTCATTACTTCGCCTACAGCCTTCATTTGTGTTCCAAGTATATCCTTTGCTCCCGGAAACTTTTCAAAAGCCCAACGCGCGAATTTAATTACTATATACTCTCCGCTTGGTTCATATTTCTCAAGAGTTCCTTTCTTCCAGTACGGAATTTCATCCAGTGTAATGCCAACGGCAAGCTTTGTGGAGATACGGGCTATTGGAAATCCGGTCGCTTTGGAGGCAAGAGCTGATGAGCGCGATGTTCTGGGATTGATCTCAATCACTACCAATCTATCGTCCTCAAGATTATGCGCAAGCTGAACATTTGTGCCGCCTATAACACCAATAGCCTCAACAATTTTATAAGAAATATTCTGCATTCGTTTCTGCAGTGCTTTTGGAACTGTGAGCATAGGAGCAGAGCAGAAGCTGTCTCCTGTATGCACGCCCATAGCATCAATATTTTCAATAAAACAGACTGTGATCTTCTGGTTTTTCTGATCTCTTACTACCTCAAGCTCTAATTCCTCCCATCCCAAAACAGATTCTTCAACCAGAACCTGATGTACAAGACTTGCTGCAAGACCTCTGACGACAATAGTTTTTAGCTCTTCTACGTTGTAAGCAATTCCCCCTCCTGTTCCGCCCAATGTATAAGCAGGCCGCAACACAACAGGATATCCAAGTTTTTCCGCTATCTTCTCTGCTTCCTCCACAGAATAACATGGTTCGGATTTAGGAAGAGATATACCCAATTTATTCATTGTTTCCTTAAATGCAATCCTGTCTTCTCCGCGCTTGATAGCGTCTGCTTTAACGCCGATGACCTCAACTCCGTATTTTTTTAATACTCCTGAGCTGTGAAGACTTGATGCAAGATTAAGTCCCGTCTGTCCTCCAAGATTAGGAAGAAGCGCATCAGGCTTTTCTTTCCTGATAATTTCCCCAATGCTTTCTACGGTGAGCGGCTCTATATATGTTTTGTCAGCTGTGTCAGGGTCTGTCATGATAGTAGCAGGATTAGAGTTCACAAGCACTACTTCATACCCTTCTTCTTTAAGCGCTCTACATGCCTGAGTGCCTGAATAATCAAACTCACATGCCTGCCCTATGATTATAGGACCGGAACCTATAATTAAAATCTTATGAATATCAGTCCTTTTTGGCATAAAACGACCTCCTTATTGTTTGTATATATTGAGCGTTATAAACGCAGTTCTACTGGGAAATAGACACCTCTGGACAGACTTCACTGAAAAGACGATCAAAAATCCCATTGAGAACCTCATGGGAGGAAATTATATCACAACGCAGATATAGTTGACAATAGCTAAAAAGCATCATTAATTTGTTTTTTATGATATCCACCCTCTGAGTTTTACGGCTTCGGCAACGCGGGAGACTGCAATCATATACGCAGCTAAACGCATGTGAACATTCTTTTCCTTGTGCATTCTATATACCGAGTTATAAGCAGTGGTCATTTTGGCGTCCAACTGTCTATGCACATCATCCAGTGACCAATAATAGTTATATGTATTCTGAACCTGTTCAAAATAGCTGACAGTTACCCCTCCGGCATTGGCAAGAAAGTCAGGTATAATGTGAACGCCCTTTGCATAAAGTATTGCGTCTGCTTCAGGAGTTGTAGGTCCGTTTGCAAGCTCGCAGATTATTCTGGCTTTGACATTCTGCGCGTTTTTCTCAGTAATGACATTCTCCAGAGCAGAGGGATAGAAAACATCTACATCAAGCTCAATAATCTCCTTATTGCTGATGGGACTTGTTCCGGGAAAGCCGGCGACACTTCCTGTTTTTAGTTTATGCTCCACCATATCTCCTGGATTAATACCTGATTCATTATACACTCCCCCTTTTGAGTCAGATACTGCAACAAGTTTTCCCCCTTCTAATATTTCAGAATGCAGCAGCGCTGCGAATTGTCCGGCGTTTCCAAAGCCCTGAATTGCAAAGGTACCTTTAGAGCTAATACCAAGAGTTTTACACGCCTCTCTTACGGTAAAGACTCCTCCGCGAGCTGTTGCATCTCCACGTCCTTCACTGCCTCCCAACGACAGAGGCTTACCGGTGATCATTCCCGGATGAGATTCGCCCACTATAGCCTCATACTCATCCATCATCCATGCCATAATCTGCGGCGTTGTGTAGACATCAGGAGCAGGTACATCCTTGTGAACACCAATATGAGAGGCAATAGCTCTGATATAAGCCCTCGCAAGGTATTCCTTTTCCCTTTCAGACATTGTCTTAGGATTGCAAATTATGCCACCTTTACCACCTCCGAGAGGGATGTTTACAAGAGCGCATTTCCACGTCATCCACGCAGCCAGAGCGCGTACGGTATCTATGGTTTCTTCAGGATGCCAGCGCACTCCTCCCTTTGTCGGACCAAGAGCCGAGTTATATTGAATTCTGAATCCATGAAAAATCTTGGTGGTCCCATCATCCATCTTTACCGGAAGAGTGAAAGTGAATTCACGTTGAGGCCACCGAAGAAGTTCATGAGCAGCCTTATTGAGCCCTAACTTCTCAACAGCTTCATCTAATTGGTTCTGTGTGATCTTAAACAAATTTGTTTCACTCATTTCTTTACTCCTTTTGTTTTTTGCTTTTGTTAATATTTTGACTGCATAATTTTACAAACTCTCTAAAAAGCGGATGAGTTTTATCAGGTTTTGATTTAAATTCCGGATGAAATTGACATCCTACAAACCATGGATGGTCAGTTATCTCAACCAGTTCTACAAGATTGCCTTCCGGATGAACTCCCGCAATTACAAGACCATTTTTCTCCATCGTTCCAATGTACTTATTGTTAAATTCATATCTGTGCCTGTGTCGTTCAGAAATTTCTTCTTTTTTATAGGCTTTGATACTTTTTGTTCCTTTTTTTAGCCTACATAAATATTTGCCCAAACGCATTGTTCCGCCTTTAATCTTTATTTTCTTTTGTTCATCTAAAAGGCAGATTACAGGATGAGGTGTATTTTTATTGAATTCTGTAGAATCTGCCCTTTTTAAGCCGCAAACATTTCTGGCAAATTCAATTACTGCTATCTGCATTCCAAGACATATGCCCAAGAAGGGGATTTTATTCTCTCTCGCATATTGAACTGCCTGAATTTTACCTTCAATCCCTCTGCTGCCGAATCCTCCAGGCACAAGCACTCCGTATACTCCTTTTAAATATTTTTCTGCGCAGTGTTTAGAAATGCATTCTGAATCTACTTTTTTTATATTCAGTTGAACATTATTAGCAATTCCTCCATGAGCCAATGCTTCGTATATTGATTTATAGGCATCCTGCAGTTCTATATATTTTCCCACAACAGCGATTTTAACAGTCCTTTTAGGGTTTGTTATCTTATCTACGACCTGTTTTTTCCAATTCTTTAAGTCTCCCTTAGCGCATTTTAACTTAAGTTTGTCAATAATAAGCTTATCCAGATTCTCATGTTTAAAAACTATTGGAACTTCGTATATGCTTTGAACATCTAATGCCTGAATAACTGCCTTTTCTTCCACATTGCAGAAAAGAGCAATCTTAGCCTTTATATCCCTTGAGAGAGGAAACTCTGACCTGCATAGTAGAATGTCAGGAATAATACCAATTTCTCTCAGCTTTCCTACACTATGTTGCGTAGGTTTTGTTTTAATTTCATCGGCGCTTTTTATATACGGAACTAATGTTACATGAATATTGATTGCGTTGTTACGACCTTTCTCAAAGATAAATTGTCTTATTGCTTCAAGAAAAGGAAGGCTTTCAATATCACCGACAGTTCCTCCTATTTCAACTATCACAACGTCAAGCTTTTTATCTTTAGCTGCTTTTTTAATACAGTTTTTTATCTCGTCTGTAATGTGAGGGATAACCTGAATGGTTTTTCCAAGGTAAGAGCCCTTTCTTTCCTTGGAAATAACAGAGTAGTATATTTTCCCTGTTGTAATGTTATTTTCTGCGCTCATTACGGCATGGGTAAATCTTTCATAGTGCCCTAGGTCCAGATCAGTTTCCGCGCCGTCTTCTGTGACATAGACTTCGCCGTGCTGAAATGGATTCATTGTGCCTGGATCTACGTTTATGTATGGATCGCATTTTATCATGGAGATAGTTAATCCTCTTGATTCAAGAAGTTTCCCTATTGCGGCAGCTGCGATTCCTTTTCCAAGACTTGATATGACGCCGCCTGTTACGAAAATATATTTAGTCATCTAGCTTCTCTCCTCTAATATGCTTTTAGATAATTTTTTTGCAGGTTTAATAGGGTATGTTCCGTTAAAACAGGCTGTGCAGAATTCTCCTTTAGGTAATAACATTGACTTAAGCATTCCTTCAAGGCTTAAATATCTTAGACTGTCTAATCCAAGAAAATCTCTTGTCCGCTCAACACTGCGGCTTGAGGCAATCAATTCTCTTTTGGTTGGAAAGTCAATTCCATAAAAACAGGGAAATCTTATCGGAGGACAGCTGACTCGCATATGAACTTCTTTAGCTCCCGCTTCTCTCAACGTCTTTACCCTGATTTTACTGGTCGTGCCTCTGACAATAGAATCCTCTATAACAACTATACGCTTGCCATTAATAACATCCCTTATAGGATTAAGTTTTATTTTTACTTTAAAATCTCTAATAAACTGTGAAGGCTGAATAAAGGTTCTTCCAATATAATGATTTCTTATCATACCTATTTCATGAGGAATCTTGGATTCTTCCGCAAATCCCACTGCAGCATAATTTCCTGAGTCAGGAATAGGCATAACCAAATCACACTCTACAGGATGTTCCTGAGCAAGTTGTCTGCCCAGTTGTTTGCGTGTTAGATATACATTTTTAGTAAATATATTACTATCCGGTCTTGCAAAATAGATATACTCAAAAATACATAGAGAGCGTTTAGTCTCAGGAAATGGTTTTATTGATTCTAGGCCATGTTTGTCAATAAATACAATCTCTCCCGGTTCAATGTCTCTAATATATTCTGCCTGAATTAAATCCAGAGCGCATGTCTCGCTTGCTAAAACATAAGCGCCATTAAGTTTCCCCAAACATAACGGTTTGAATCCAAAAGGGTCTCTTGCGCCAATTAAAACATCACCCATCATCAAAATTAATGAATAAGAACCCTTTATTTTACTAAGTGTCTGCACAACCGCCTTTTTATAATCGCTTTGTTTGGATTTTGCTAAAAGATGTACTAATATCTCAGAATCCATAGTAGTTTGAAATATGGACCCATCTTTTTCAAGCTGTTCGTGCAGCTTAGCGGTATTGGTAAAATTTCCATTATGAGCAACAGCAAGAGGAGCTCTTTTAAAACTGGTTAAAAAAGGCTGGATGTTTTTTGCGGCGCTTAAACCTGTTGTTGAGTAGCGGTTGTGTCCAATAGCTAAATGTCCTTTTAATGTCTTTATATTCCTTTCTTCAAATACATCGCCTACAAGTCCCATGCCTTTATAACTACTAATTTTCTTCCCGTTATACGCAACAATCCCCGCGCTTTCTTCTCCGCGATGCTGAAGCGCATAAAGACCCAGATAAGTAAGTCTCGCAGCGTCTTTATGTCCGTAAATACCAAATATTCCACACATCTCTACTCCCTTATATATTCCTGTATTGATTTAAGCGAGAATTCATCTTTTAATACTGATTCCATACCATTTACAGCTGCCT
>DAOVHI010000094.1 GCA_030671985.1 bacterium | reverse complement strand
TTTTAGAGGAATTGCTTATTTTAAACGCAAACAGAATATAGAACTTTTCCGGCATTATTGCATTGATAATCAAATTCCCAGCTTTCCACTGGCTATCTTCCATGCCAACATATGTAGAGAAGAATTGTTATTTGAGATTGAACTAGATGCCATCAAAGCCACTGAATTATGTAATATTTAAAGATAGAATATATATACCGAAACTTTTTTGCAAGTTGCGTGTTTATACAGATGAGAAAGAAAAATTTCGAAGCAGAGGAGGTGAAAAAGCGCAGAAATCAAAAATTAGAATAATAGAGTTAAAACGTAAAATACAAAAAAAGAAAGGAGACGCAGAAATGGAAAAATCAAAATTTTACTTACTAACACTTTTTTGTGCAGCACTGTTATGTCTTGGAGCGACATCGTATGTAAAAGCAGAAGAAAGCTCAACTCCAAGAGGTAGACAAAGAAGCATCGAGAAGAAAGATAGCGGGATGTTTTCCGAACTAAGCAAAGAAGAAAAGCAATGGCTTGCAGACCATCCCAAAGTTGTTCGAGCAATACGTAAAAAAATCATGGCAAAACATCGTGAGATGACTAAACGTGGTGAAAAAAATAAAAACAGCTACGCAGACAAAAAAAGGAGCGAAATTGCCAAACGAAAAGGCAAAGAGTCCAGAAAGAGAGATCTCAATAAAGATGACCGTGTAGATTTGGAAGAAAGAAAAATTAATAGACGAAAGAAATTTCAATCTTTACCTGTTGAGAAAAGAGAAGAAATAATTAATAAGCGTATTGAAAAACTAAACGCCGAAATTAACTCACTCAAACAAATGCTTTAAGCAAAACAAAAAAAAGGGGGGGCATATTTAATATATGTCCCCCTTTTTTTATAGCCAAGAAATTTCTTTCAGTTATTTTTCAACAATCGTTTCTTCAATTTTCATTCCGAAATGCCTGCCGGCCTTTTCTATATGTCCAATCACCTCATCTCCGGATTTCAAACTAACTACAGAAACCGCTTTGCCTTTTGGAGTCATTAATCTTACTGTTTCTGCGTTTTGCAGGACAAGTGATACCTTCTGTTTGCCGCAGGTTCCTTCTACAAGGAACATAGGTCTTTTCTCAATCTTTATTCTGCCAACAATCACCTCTTGCGTTTTTCCTTCCCAATCTACGACCAATGCCTTATCCCCTGCTTTAAGATCCGAAAGATACCGTGTTTTTCCATCTGTGATCATCACATACGCATGCACTCCTCCTGCATTTACACGGAAAGGTCTTTGATCAACATACGGATTTTCTATTGACTCTGAATGCACGAGAAACATGCCTGAGCTTGTATCACCAACCAGCATTCCTTCTCCAACAGTCATATTGGTACATGTATCTACACAAACCCTGTCTCCAACGCCTAACGGCTTTATAGACTTGATCTTTATTGTTTCTAGTGATATCAGATTTCTTTTTGCTTTTAACTGACTAATGACTTTTCTTAATTCAGCGGTATTTTTTATATCCAGCAAAACCCCGTCTACTCCTTTTTCGAGAGTATTTAGAACCAGTTCTGCTTCTTCTAAATTTTTTGCTTCTGCTATCAAGCCTTTCGTTTGGGCAATAAGATTTTCCAGAGGAATAATCTTCCAATCATTCGTCTTAATAATTATCCATTTGTTACGTATCGCCGCTGCTTTGATTTCATCCTCTTTTCCCCTGATTTCTATTTGAGCAACATCCTTGCCTATTAGTATATCTCCATCCTCGGAAACGGTTTGTATCTTTCCCAGTTCCTTTACCTTTTCGCTGAACCCTTTATCAACGACAACAAAATCTGCTCCGCATTCCAGAGCAGTAATAACAATCTCTTTGTTCCACGGTCTCGCGTCGACCCAAACTTGTTTCATTATTTATTATCCTTCTAAGAATCCAAAATTACCAATGCTTCTTTAACAGAGACATCTTCATGCACAATCTTACATATTGCCTCAACCATCTTCTTAGGATGCCTATGCTGAAACGCATTCCTTCCTATTGAAACCCCTGCACCACCTGCTTCCAGCGAGTTTTTGACGTTTTTAAGCACCTCGCTGTCATTAGCCGCTTTTTCTCCGCCGGCAATGACCACCGGTATTGGGCATCCTTCAACAACCTTGGAAAAAGTTTCCATTGAACCTGTGTATGTAACCTTAACAATATCTGCGCCCAATTCTGCCGCAATTCTCGCCGCATGCTTAACTCCTTCAACGTCCGATTCGCTTTTGAACTTTCTTCCACGCGTATACATCATCGCAAGAAGAGGTATGCCCCAGTCCATACATTCAACACTGACCATACCAAGATCTCTCAGCATTTCCGCTTCATTCTCAGCGCCAATATTTATGTGGATAGACACTCCATCTGCACCCATTTTTAGAGCATTTTCAACTGTATTTACCAGAACCTTTGCATTTGGGTCAGGACTCCAGAGAGTGCTGCCGGAAAGATGCAAAATTAATCCTATGTCCTTACCATGTCTCCTATGACCATGCTTAGGAAGTCCAATATGCCCTAAAACTGCGTTTGCGCCGCCTTCAGCAATATCATTTACCATATCCTGCATATTCACAATTCCCTTGATCGGGCCTACAGTTACACCATGGTCCATTGGCACAATAACGGTTTTTCCCGTATTTCTATTAATTATTCTTTCTAAACGTATATTCTTCCCTGATCTAGACATATCCCAGTCTCCTTTATATACATGAAAACAATCCGCATGATATTAAATTTTATGTTCCATGTCAAATTTTTCACAATCCAGCCAACCTGAGAATCTTATGACAAATCGAATCAATTTCCTTATCTACATCACTTGTTTCTATCCACTTAATTCGGGTGTCCTTATTGAACCACGTCATTTGTCTTTTTGCAAAATGACGGGTATTTTTTTTGAGAAGTGTTTTTGCTTCGCTCAGGCTATAATCTCCACTTATGTATCCAAAAACTTCTTTATATCCCAAACTCTGCATTGGCAAAAAGTCTTTACCATATCCCCTTTTCGCGAGCTGTCTTACCTCTTTCGTAAGTCCCTTTTCAAACATTGAATCCACTCTGCTCTCAATTCTCTTATAAAGATTACTGCGTTCTGTCTTAAGCCCTATCATGAGATATTGATAATCTGTAGACTCGGCTTTTGCTTTACTCTGAAGACTTGAAATAGTCTCTCCCGTTGACAAGAAAACATCCAGAGCTCTGATTATTCTTCTCCAGTCATTTTGGTGGATTTTTGATGCGGCTGTGGGATCAACTTTTTCAAGCTTTTTATACAAATAATGGGGGCCCTTATCGTCCAGCTGCGTTCTTATTCTTTTTTTAATGGACTCACTAACAATAGGTTCAGGAAATAGACCGTCAATTAAAGCTCTTATGTATAAACCTGATCCTCCGACAACTATCGGCGTTTTTCCTGAATCAAGAATTTCATCTATTTTATCTCTTGCCATTTTTGCATATTCACCGGCGCTGAAATATTGATCCGGATAAACAATATCTATCATGTGATGGAGAACCGCTCTTCTGTCTTCCCTTGACGGTTTTGCTGTTCCAATGTTCATATATTTATATACCTGCATTGAATCAGCTGATACAATTTCTGAAGAAAAAAAGGTAGAAAGGCTTACAGCAACTTTACTTTTGCCTATACATGTGGGACCTGCAAGAACGATAACGAAGGAACTCATTTTATAGCCTAAAACTGTTGTTGAATTTTTGATATTATATCGGTCGTTGAATGATCTTTTCTATCTCCGGTTATTGCAACCTGACCTCCATAGGAAAGAACAATATCCCGTTCGGGAACAGTCTCAGCCGTATAATCCGTTCCTTTTGCATGTATTGCCGGTTTTATAATTCGTAACAAGTTTTCAACGGTAAGGTCTGAAAAAAGCACTATATGATTCACACATTCCAAAGCCGCCACAATCTCTGCCCTATCTCCCTCCGGCATAATAGGTCTGCCGTGCCCTTTCAACTGCGATTCGGATTCATCGTTATTAATCCCTACAATCAATATATCGCCCAAAGATTTTGCCTCTTCAAGATATCTGACATGTCCAACATGAATAATATCAAAACAACCATTTGCAAAAACTATTTTTTTATCATCATTTTTAAGCTTTTTTATCAGATTGAGAAGTTTAGATAAATCGCAAATTTTATTTTTCAAGACTTGCATGCTTTACAACGTCCACCAATTCTTTTTGTGTGGCTGTAGCTGCGCCGGTTTTCATAACAACAATACTGCCGGCATAGTTCGCAAGTCTTGCAGCCTCAATTGCGCTTGCTCCTGCTGAAAGAGCCAGAGTAACTACAGCAGAAACCGTGTCCCCTGCTCCGGTAGCGTCAACCACGTCTGTGTTCCCGTGTATTGGAATAAATTCACTTTTATTGTTTTTATCTAATATCATCATACCCTTACTGCCGCGTGTTATGATAACATTCTCACACTCTATCTCGGATTTAAGTCTCTCTGCCATGCTGCACAGAGATTTTTCCCCGTCAATACTGCAATGCAAAACATCTTCAACCTCTGTCTCGTTGGGGGTTACCGCGGTTGCATACTTGTAGTCAAGTAATCCATATCTTGAATCAACAACCAGAACAAGTTTCTTATTCCTTACATAGCGAGATATTGCAGAATATACTGCTTTTGAGATGGTCTTATAGCCATAATCCGAAATAAGCACAGCATCCATAGTGTCTAACACTTCGTCAAGATAGGTAAGCATTTTTGCTTCGCTGATTGAATTTATGCGAAAGTTCTTTTCTTTATCTACTCGTATAACCTGCTGCTTTGCCGTATGATAACTGCCTGCCATGATCCGTGTCTTTGTAACTGTTGAACAGGCTTTATCAACAATAATTCCATCTATATCTACCTTCATTTTCCCAAGAAAGGAAATAACCTCCTCTCCGGCATTATCATTCCCTACCACACCAACGGAATATACTTTTGCGCCTAACGCTTTTAGGTTAGATATTGCGTTTGCTGCTCCTCCCACCTTAAACATGTTTGAGGTAAACTTCAAAATCAACACAGGCGCTTCTCTTGATATGCGGGAGACCTCACCATATACATATTCGTCACATATCATATCCCCAATGCTAAGTACTCTTTTACCACTGAACTCTTTTGTAATATCTGCTAAATTAATCATTTTTCCCTCTTTTCATGTCTTTTATTATCCATTTTACAGCTTCGTATAAGTCCTCTGCGATATAATCCGGCATAATGTCAGCCTCTTTTAGATCATCTTGCTCTGATTTTCCATAACCTGTTCTAACCAGTATTCCAGTCGCAGATACGTTATGGGCAGCCTTAATATCTGCCAATTTATCCCCTGCAACATAACATTTATTGAGCTTTAAATCAAAATCTCTTGCAGCTAGTTTGAACATCCCATTATTAGGTTTTCTGCAAGAGCATTTTTCATCGGGATGATGAGGGCAATGGTATATTGCATCTATGTAAGCGCCATGTCTACGCAATCTCTTCTTCAACTCATTATGTATCGCGTCTAAATCGTTTATTGAGAACAAACCCCGGTTAATACCCGACTGGTTGGTAACAACAATAACTTTAATCCGATTCCTGTTTAAAATTCTGATAGCTTTTGCGGTGTTTTTGATGAGTTTTAAATCTTTTATACTCTTTAGATAATCAACTTCAAGGTTAACTGTTCCGTCTCTATCCAAAAAAACAGCTCTGCATTTAGTTAGAGTCATTTTTTTGTTTACACTTTTTAACAGCCCCATTATACGCATCTGCTAGAAAGTGCAGAA
>DAOVHI010000022.1 GCA_030671985.1 bacterium | reverse complement strand
CAGAGGAGGAATGACTTCTCATGCCGCAGTAGTTGCTCGCGGTATGGGAAAATGTTGTGTAGCAGGTTGCGGTGCACTAAGCATAGATTACAAAAAGCAGGAGTTTGTTGTAGGCGATGCTGTCGTTAAAAAAGGAGATTGGATTTCTCTTGACGGTTCAACAGGAGAGGTTATGCTTGGACAGGTTCCAACAATTCAACCAGAACTTTCAGGGGACTTTGATACATTAATGAAATGGGTTGATAAGATTAAAAAACTGAGAGTAAGGACGAATGCTGATGCTCCTCAAGATGCCGAAGTAGCGCGGAAATTCGGCGCAGAAGGTATTGGTCTATGCAGGACGGAGCACATGTTCTTTGAAGGAGACAGAATTAAGTCTGTCAGAGAAATGATACTTGCAGATGATGTGAGCGGCAGGGAAAATGCGCTTGCAAAACTTCTTCCAATGCAGAGAGATGATTTTGTAGGTATATTTAAAGCAATGAACGGTTTGCCTGTTACAATAAGATTGCTTGATCCGCCTCTCCATGAATTTCTACCTCATGAAGAAGCAAATCAAAAAGAGATGGCTGAAGGGATGGGTGTATCTGTTGAAAAGGTAAAAAGCAAGATTGCTTCGCTTCACGAATTCAACCCAATGCTTGGGCATAGAGGCTGTCGTCTTGGCGTGACATATCCGGAGATAACCAGAATGCAGGCGAGGGCTATATTTGAAGCGGCATGCATTCTTACAAAAGATGGATGTGAAGTTATTCCTGAAGTGATGATCCCTCTTATCGGAACAACAGGTGAATTTCTTAACCAGAAAGAAATTGTGGATGCAGTTGCAAAAGAGGTCGTGGCTGAATATGGAGTAAGTATAAAATATTTAGTAGGTACAATGATAGAGATTCCAAGAGCATGTATTGTTGCAGATAAAATTGCTCAGAAAGCGGAATTTTTCTCCTTTGGCACGAATGACCTGACACAAATGGCATTCGGCTATAGTCGTGATGACGCAGGCGCATTTCTTGGCGAATATGTGGAAAAAGGAATTCTCAAAGATGATCCGTTTCAGGTGCTTGATCAGGAAGGGGTTGGACAGCTTGTTAAGATGGGTATTAAAAGGGGAAGGAACTCAAATCCTGGTCTAAAAATTGGCATATGTGGCGAACATGGCGGAGAGCCAAAATCCGTAAAATTCTGTCATCGCGTAGGCATGAATTATGTTAGCTGTTCTCCATACAGAGTGCCCATAGCGCGTCTTGCCGCAGCTCATGCGGTACTGGAAGAGAAGTAGTAAAAGATTCTCTTTCGTCATTGCGAACGAATTTATCCGTAGGGGCACAATATCTTGTGCCCTTTTTTCTTTATGTGTATTTTTATTGAGATTTTAAGCAATTTGAGCTATGGTAACATCAAAGTAGAAGTAAATGTTCAATAATTAATGTTATAGGAAAAAATGAAATTATTTCAAAGATATAAAAAACTGAACTTTTGGAACAAACTTGCTTTCTTGGGAGCATTAGCTTCCATTATAGGCTTAGTGTTTATATTCACAAAAAAAGAAAGTATTAATATAACAAAATCACCAGGAGCAATTACTCAAATCATGAAAGATAGTCCAAATTCAACTCAAATTGCTGGTGATTATATTATAAAGAATGAACCCCGAATAATATCAAAAGAAACTATTAAACAAATGCAACCTGCACTCAAAGCTTTGCCTGCATTTACTGCTGAAATTAAAGTTCCTTTGGGTGATAGCGAAAGCTTTGAGCTTGGAGAACAACTCAAAGAAATATTACAAAAAGCTAACTGGAAAATAGATAAAGTTTGGCCTGTTATTGCTGATCCTCCAATTAAAAGAGGTATTAAGCTCTATTTTGGGCACAGACCAAACGGTGTTCTACAAGCCGTTTTTGCTCCGATTTTCGAACAATTCGGTTATGAAAGAGTAGCAAATTTCGATAAAAATATGTCTCCAGAAGTAATACGCATATATATAGGATCTAAATAAAAACTATAACAAATCGCTACACACTGACTGTCAACCGTCGCCTATCGGCGTCGGCTGCCAGCAGGTGAGCTCAGGCGTTACAATCACATAACATTAAAAAAATATGGCATTTTCCCCCCTTCTGCTTATTTCTCATTGCTCTAGAAATGAATTGTCAAAACCTGAGGAATAGCTATAATAAAGCGGGAAATTTGTTAAAGGGGAAAGAGTAGCATGATCTGTCAAATTTGTGAAGAACGGCAGGCAACTGTTCATTATACGGAAATTATCAATAATCAGACGGTAGAATTGCATCTGTGTGAGGATTGCGCCAGAAAAAAAGAGATAATAGATCAATTCGGAAATTTTTCCATGACAGATCTGGTTAAGGGGCTTGCGGGTTTTATAGGAACAGAAAGCAAAGAAGAAAATCTGAAGTGCGATAACTGCGGACTACTATTCTCCGATTTTAGAAAGACAGGTCGTTTTGGTTGCAGCGAATGCTATAAAGCGTTTCGCGCTGAACTGGAACCGCTGATAAAGAGGATTCACGGAAGCACTAAACATGTCGGGAATTTTGTGCCGTCTAAGCATAGTAAGGAGGTTCAGGCTCTCTCTAAAATTGAAAAATTGAAGGCAGAGATGGAAAAAGCTGTTCAGCAGGAAGCATTTGAGAATGCGGCAAAGATCAGAGATCAGATAAAAAGACTAGAAAAAGGGATTAAGAAATAATGTCTGTTGCTAAATTAGTTGGACAGATTGCCGGTTGGCTGCAAAAGGAAGGTCCTTTGTCTGATATAGTTATAAGCAGCAGAGTAAGACTTGCAAGAAATTATGATATGATACCTTTTCCTCATCGCGCTAACAGGGAGCAGCTCAAGGAAGTAATATTGAAAACCGAAAAAGCGATAGATGGCAGTAAATATTTAAAAAATGTCTTAATTATAGATATGTCGGAATTAACGGATATGGATATTCAGTTTCTAGTGGAAAAGCACTTAATAAGTCGGGAGTTTGGCAAGTCAAGGGCAGAACAGATGTTAGCGGTAAGTGACAAAGAGATAATTAGTATAATGGTTAACGAAGAAGATCATTTGCGTCTCCAATGCATACAGTCCGGTTTACAGCTTCTGGATAGCTGGAGATTGATCAATCAAGCAACATTAGAGCTTGAATCACAAGTTGAATTTGCTTTTTCTAAGAAGCTGGGTTACCTAACATCGTGTCCTACTAATGTCGGAACAGGTATGCGGGCTTCTGTTCTTATTCATCTGCCTGCTTTAGTAATTACTAAACAGATAGGAAAGGTACTTCAGGCGGTTGCTAAGCTTGGTATTGCGATTAGAGGTCTTTATGGAGAAGGGACTGAAGCGTATGGAAATTTCTTTCAAATATCCAATCAGGTTACTCTGGGATATAGCGAAGAGGATATAATAAATAATATTGAGTGTGTGGTAAAACAAGTTGTTGGTTATGAAGAGAATGCCAGAACACTAATGATAAAAGAAGATAAAAAAGCGATAGAAGATAAGATTTGGCGCGCATATGGAGTGCTTTCAAATGTCAGAATCATTGATTTTCAGGAGACTTTAAACTTGTTGTCTCTCCTGCGATTAGGAATTGGATTGAAGATGATAGATAAAATAGATAGAATACTAGTCAATAAAATGTTTATTATTACACAACCGGCTTATCTTCAGAAATTAGAAGGAAAAAAACTAGTGCCTCATGAACGTGATATAGTAAGAGCAAGCCTTATCAGGGAAAATTTAGAAAGAAAGGGAACTAATAAAGATGTTTAATAGATTTACAGAAAGAGCAAAACGCGTGGTTATTATGGCAAAAGAAGAAGCTACCCGCATGCATCATCCACAGGTTGGTACGGAACATATTTTGCTGGGGCTTGTTGGAGTGGGTAGTGGAGTAGCTCTGGCAGTAATTGAAAAGATGGGGATAGATTCAAAAAAGATAAGAAGAGAAATAGAAAAAAAAGCACAAACAGGTTCTCCCACATTAATACTTGGTGAGATGCCTCTGAGTCCACAAGCTAAAAGAGTTCTTGAGCTTGCTCTGGAAGAAGCGGCTGCGTTTGGGCATAATTACGTCGGAACAGAACATGTTTTTCTTGGCTTAATTCGTGAAAAAGAGGGGATTGCCGCTCAGGTTCTTGAACAAATGGGACTTAATCTGGAGAAGGTGAGAGCTGAAATAATGAGTCTTCTCGGCGGAGAGCCTATGGGTACAACAGCAAGTCATGCAGGAGCAGGAGCAGGTGGTGCCGGAGTAAAAACCAAGACTCCGGCGCTTGATGCGTTTGGTACTAATCTCACAAAACTTGCAACCGATGGAAAGCTTGATCCTGTTATAGGGAGAAAGGATGAAATAGAGAGGGTAATTCACATATTAAGCAGGAGAAAAAAGAATAATCCTGTTCTTTTAGGAGATGCCGGAGTTGGCAAAACAGCGATTGTAGATGGATTGGCTCAGCAAATAATTGCTGGAAATGTACCTGATTCAATTAAAAGGAGAAGGCTCATAACACTTGATCTGGCTTCTATGGTTGCCGGAACGAAGTATCGCGGGCAGTTTGAAGAAAGAATTAAAGCCGTTATGTCAGAGATAAAAAAATCGGATGATGTAATATTGTTTATTGACGAAATACATAATTTAGTTGGCGCAGGTGCTGCGGAAGGAGCGCTGGACGCTTCCAATATACTGAAGCCTGCATTAGCAAGAGGAGATATTCAGTGTATTGGAGCAACGACTGTAGATGAATACAGAAAATACATTGAAAAAGATACTGCTCTGGAAAGGCGTTTTCAAACAATTATGGTTGAAGCTCCTTCTGTGAAGGAAACAATAGCGATATTAAAAGGATTAAGAGATAAATATGAGGCACATCATAGAGTAAAGATAGCAGATGAAGCGCTTGAGTCTGCAGCTAAACTATCCGATCGTTATATAACTGATAGGTTTTTGCCTGATAAGGCAATAGATGTTATGGATGAAGCCGGCGCAAAGGTTCGGCTGTCGGTTACGACTACGCCTCTGGATGTAAAAAAACTTGAAAAACAGGTAGATGAAGTTAGAAAGGAAAAGGAATCGGCCATCAAAACACAGGATTTTGAAAAAGCAGCGCAATTAAGAGACAAGGAGAAAAACCTGAAGGTTAAACTCTCTAATCAGCAAAAGAACTGGAAGCAGTCAGATAAAAAGTCGTCTGCCGTAGTAACTACAGAGGTAATTGCGGATATTGTGTCTAATTGGACAGGTGTCCCTGTTCAGAGACTTAAAGAAACAGAGGCTAAAAAACTTCTTAAGATGGAAGATGCTTTGCACAAGCGTGTTATCGGGCAGGATGAGGCTATAGAAGTAATTAGCAGAGCAATAAGACGTTCACGATCGGGATTGAAAGATCCAAAGAAACCAGTCGGTTCATTCGTCTTTCTTGGACCTACAGGGGTAGGAAAAACTGAACTTGCAAAGACGCTGGCAGAGTTTTTGTTTGGTGACAGAGAGGCTCTTATACGACTCGATATGTCAGAGTATATGGAAAAATTTGCCGTATCAAGACTTATTGGAGCTCCTCCGGGATATGTAGGATATGAAGAGGGAGGGCTGCTTACTGAAAAGGTAAGAAGGCGTCCGTACTCTGTTGTTCTTTTTGACGAGATAGAAAAAGCGCATCCGGATGTTTTTAATATACTTCTGCAAGTGTTTGATGACGGCAGGCTGACAGACAGTTTGAACCATACCGTAGATTTTAGAAATACGGTGTTAATTATGACATCAAATATTGGTACTCGTGACATAAAACGCGGATCTTTAGGGTTTCGCTCTTCAGATGCGAAACTGACGTATAAAGAAACCAAATCCAAACTTATGAGCGAAGTTAAGCTGGTATTCAGACCTGAATTCATTAATAGATTAGATGAGGTAATAGTGTTCCATGAACTCACTAAAGATGAATTGAAAAAGATAGTGGATTTGATGTTGTCTGATGTATACTCGTATCTTGAATCGGATGGAATAAAATTACACATTGCTTCTCAGGCAAAGGATTTTCTTATTGAAAAAGGCTATGAACCTGTTTACGGAGCAAGGCCTCTCAGAAGAGCTATACAGCGTTATATTGAGGATCCTCTCTCTGAAGAAATGTTAAGGATGAAAATTCCCAAAAACTCTATAATAGAGGTCGTTCAAAACGGGGATAAATTAGATTTTAGTATAAAAAAACAAAAAACTGTTAAAACCACAAGGAGTAAATAACAATGGTAAAAAAATATTACGCAGGCATTTTTCTATTTCTTTTTGTTTTCTTTCTTGTTCCATATATCTCTGAGGTGTCTGCTGAGAATACTTCCGGCGAGGTAAAAAAAGTGACTAAGGTAAGTGTGCGGGGGAACGACAGAATAAGCGCTTCAACCATTTTGAGCGAAATAAAAACTAAATCAGGAATGTCGTTTTCACAGAAAGTAATAAGCGCGGATATTGAAGCGCTGTATAAACTTGGCCATTTTCAGAATATAACTGTGGATGCTTCTGAGTTAGCTGGTGGAATAAACATTGTTTTTATTGTTCAAGAGAGACCTGCTATTGAGAAAATTGCGATATCAGGTAATAAGAATTTAAAGATAAAAAAGATAAAGAGACATATGTCTCTTGCCGCAGGGGATACATATAATGAGAAACGTTTAATAGAAAATGAAAAAGCCATATATGAACTGTACAAAAAATACGGGTATTATGCAGCAGTTGTTAGCTGTGATGTTGAAGAGAAGCAAGGCAAAGTTGTTGTTAATATTAAGATAGAAGAGGGAAAGAAAGTAAGGATAGAAAGAATTAGTTTTTACGAAAATTACAATTTCAGCAATTGGCAGTTGAAGAGACAAATGGAAACGAAAGAGACCAGGCTAAGGTGGTTTCCAAAGGGGTATTACGATCCTGATAAGTTAGAGGAAGATATAAAGCGGCTTAAACATTATTATGACAAAGCCGGGTATATAAAAGCTGAGATAAAAGAGGCAGACATAACTTTTAATGAGTCAAAAACCAGGATGTATATAAAAATCCTTGTTGATGAAAAAGATAAATATTACACAAACAAAATCGTTGTAGCGGGCAACGAGAGTTACCCTTCTCAGGAGATTATTAACATATTGGATACGAAAAAATACGATATCTTTAGCGAATATGGGGTTCTCAAGGATATTTATAACATACGGATGTTTTACGGAGAGAGAGGATATATAAACGCTCATGTGCGTCGTGATATAAAAATCAATGATAAAAACAAGACAGTTGATGTGGTATTCAATATACACGAAGGGAGCATCAACTACGTTCGCGGTATTATTATTGAAGGAAATCTGGAGACAAAGGACAAGGTTGTTCGCAGAGAAATAAGGCTAAAGCCAGGAGAAAAGTTTGACACAAAAAAAGTTAGACGAAGCAGGCAAAGGTTGATGAATTTAGGCTATTTCTCTGAAGTGGATTTTTCTGATGAGAAAACAGAAGAAATAAATTTCAGAGACTTAATTTGTGACGTAAAAGAAAAAAAGACAGGCAGCTTTTCTTTTGGAGGCGGATACAGCACAGTGGAGAATGCTATAGGATTTATAGAGCTTAAGCAGAGTAATTTTGATATCAAAAATTTTCCGAGTTTTTCAGGCGGCGGTCAGTATGCCAGTATCCGGGCTGACATAAGCGCAAGACGGAAGAATTTTGTTCTGAGCTTTACAGAACCGTGGTTTAAGGATGAACCTCTTTCTCTGGGATTTGATCTGTACAATAAAACCTATTATCAGGAGGAATGGGCAGAAACTAAAACCGGCGGAGATATAAGAGCTGGATATTCTCTTACAGAATATACACGAGGCTCTCTTACGTATAAATGCGAGAACGTAGATGTAGGTGAGCTAACGGATGATGCACCTGATGTGGTACTGGATGAGGAAGGAACAGCAACCATCAGTAGTTTAACAGCCAAGATAAAAAATGATCATAGAAATAATATTTTTGATCCGACTGACGGTTATCTGAATGTAGTGTCTGCAGAGTGTGCCGGCGGTCCTTTTTTTGGAGACAAGGATTTTTATAAGATAACAGGCAGTACAAGCAAGTATTTTCCTGTAACTAAAAAGTCCGTGTTCAATATTCGTCTTAGAGCAGGAGTGGTTGGAGATTATGGAAGCACAAAACAAGTTCCGGTTTATGAGCGGTTCTATATAGGCGGTCCAAGCACAGTTCGAGGATATGATTATAGCAGTATAGGCCCTAAAGACGATGACGTTAATGTTGGTGGAAATTCGATGTTAGTTAGTAATCTGGAATACTCATATCTTTTGGTAGATACAACGGATACTCCAACAAAAAGCCCTATGAAGATCAGAGGTTTTGTGTTCTATGATGTTGGAAATGCGTGGAAAAGCACAGGTGGCTTCTCAGGGTCGCTGAAAACAAGCATAGGAACCGGAATAAGAATACTTATGCCTATACCTGTTACCGTATTCTACGGATACGGAATAGATAGACATAAGGGCAGGTTTGACGTTTCTATATCTTATAGTTTCTAGGAGGAAAGAAAAATGCGGTGGATTGAAAAAAGTTTTATAGCTTTTGTATTTTTGTTTTGTATTCTATCTTCAACCTGTCACGCAGCGGATGAACTGAAGATAGGGTATGTGAATTTCTCTGTGTTGTTTGAAGGTTATTATAAAACGGAAAAGTCAGAGGCGGAATTAAGAAAAGAAGCGGATAAGAAACAAGAGAAGGTAAGTGAAATTCGAGAAGATATCAATGATATTCGGAAGAAGCTTGAATCGGGGGTGTTAAAGCAAGAGGAAAAAGATAAACAGAAAGGAGTTCTTGAACAAAAGGTTCTACAGTTGAATAGAGTTGTTAGAGAAAGTAAAAGAGAGCTGGAGGTTAAGAGAGAAAAAGCCATCAGAGAAATAATAGAGGACATAGAGACTGTGATCAAAGAATATTCAGAAAAAATGGGATATACTTTGGTAATTGGAAATCGTGATTTATTATATGTGGATAAAAAACTAGACATTACAAAGCATATAGAAGCTTTATTGAAGAAAAAAGAAATAAAAGAAAATAAAAAATAATAAAAGGGATGATTATGCAATTACAGACGACAATAGGTAGCAAAGCAAGTTGTACGGGTGTTGGCTTGCATACAGGAAACAAAACCACCATTTGTTTTAAACCTGCGGATGAAAATACAGGCATAAAATTCATAAGAAAGGATTTGCCGGATAGTCCGGTAGTTAAAGCGGATATTAGTGGAGTTGTTGATACAGCAAGGGGGACTTCTCTGGGTAAAAGCGATATAAAAGTGCATACGGTTGAACATGTACTGGCAGCGGCATCAGGTTTAGGGATTGATAATATGCTGGTTGAGCTCAGCAGCAATGAGCCTCCTGTAGTTGACGGAAGCGCTTTGCCATTTGTAGAGGCGCTGGAGGGAGCAAAGCTTGTTCAGCAAAAAGCGCCCAGAAATTTTTTTGAAGTAAAAGAACCTGTTTCCGTTTCGGAAAATGGTTCTTCTTTGGTTGCTTTACCATCAAAAGATTTTCGGATATCATTTACTATCGACTACAACCATCCTGTGCTTAATTCACAATTCGCTTCAATTGTGATCACCCCGAAATCTTTTAAGAAAGAAATAGCTTCTGCAAGAACATTCTGTTTTCTGGAAGAGGTGGAGATGCTGCAAAAAGAAGGGCTTATAAAAGGAGGCAATTTGGAGAATGCTGTCGTTATAGGGGACGAAGCTCTTCTTAATGATAAATTGAGGTTTGAAAACGAATTTGTTATGCATAAGATACTTGATTTAGTAGGCGATCTGTATTTGCTGGGACAGCCGATAAAAGCTCATGTTATTTCAATAAAGAGCGGTCATTCCTTAAATATAGAACTGGTTAAAAAGCTTAGGAAAATAGAAGGTTTGGATGGTGGCGATGATACGGAGACAAAAACCAGTTTAAACATAGATGAGATAAAAAAGATTCTTCCACATAGATATCCGTTTTTGCTTGTTGACAGGATAATAAAGATTGAAGGAGATAAAAAAATAGTAGGAATTAAGAATGTTACCGTAAATGAAAGTTTTTTTCAGGGACACTTTCCTGAGTATCCAATAATGCCGGGTGTACTAATTGTTGAGGCAATGGCGCAGGTAGGCGGGATTTTGTTATTAAGAAAAAAAGAGAATAGAGGAAAGACGCCGTTTTTCGCAAAGATGGATAGTGTCAAATTAAGACGACCTGTAAGACCGGGAGATCAACTTGTTATGGAGGTTAATGTGCTTAAGGCAAAGAGCAGAGTTGGAAGAGTAATGGCAAAAGCTTCTGTTGATGGGGAAATAGTATGCGAAGCGGAATTAACATCAATCATACAATAAAGGATAATAGAAAATGACAATCCATGATACAGCAGTAATTTCTCCAAACGCTAAGATTTCTGAAGGCGTAAGAATTGGACCGTGGAGCGTTATAGGGGAAAATGTTAAAATAGGGAAAAATACAGAGATTGCGTCCAACGTCGTGATAAACGGCTGGACAAGCATCGGGAAAAACAACAAGATATCTCCCGGCGCAGTCATTGGAACAGTTCCGCAGGACGTAAAGTATGATGGTGCCCGCACATATGTCAAGATAGGCAATGGAAATATTATAAGAGAATATGTCACGATTAATAGAGCAACAGAGCCGGAAACAGCAACAGTAGTAGGAGATAACAATTTCTTTATGGCATACACGCATGTGGCTCATAATTGCAAGGTATGTAATGGAGTTACAATGGTCAATTTTTCAGGATTGTCCGGACATAGTGTATTAGAGGATGGGTGTGTATTGGCCGGTATGGTAGGCATTCATCAAGGCGCAAGAGTTGGAAGACTTGCTATGGCAGGAGGCTTATCTAAAGTGGTTAAGGACATTCCTCCATTTGCAAGGGCAGATGGTCATCCTACAAGGATATATGGATTGAACACTATAGGATTAACAAGGAACAACATATCGACTCCGGTTATAGAAAAGCTCAAGAAGGCTTATAAAATCTTGTTTAGGTCGGGTATGAATACGACTCAGGCTCTAAAAAAAATCGAGGAAGAAATTCCATTAGTAGATGAGATACAATATCTTATAAATTTTATTAGAGAATCTGATAGAGGTATATGTAAATGAAAGATGTAATAACCAGTTCTAGGATTGGCTTGATCTCCGGGAAAGGGAAGTTTCCCATTATTTTAGCTCAAGAAGCTAAGAGAAGGGGTATGAAGGTAATTGCTATTGCATTAAAAGGGGAAACAAATACCGAGTTGGAAAAGTATGTGGATAAAATATATTGGATCAGTATTGGAGAGATGAAAAAAGGTTTAGATATTCTGGTCAAAGAAGAGCTAAAGGAAGTTTTTATGGTAGGTAAGGTTGAAAAGAGCCTGCTGTTTAAAAACATTCCAAGAGACGGCATGATATCTAATCTTATTAAACTTGCGACTGATAAATTAGATAATACGCTTCTAAAGGCAATAGCAAATAAACTAGCTGAATTAGATATAAAACTGTTAGATTCTACTATATTAATTAGATCTCTTCTGCCGCAAAAAGGTGTGCTCACTGAGAGAAAGCCTACGCAGGAAGAAATGGATGACATTAATTTTGGGAAAAAAATGGCCAACTCAATCGCAGCATTACAGATAGGACAAACTGTTATTGTGAAAGACAAGTCTGTCATCGCGGTAGAGTCAATAGAAGGGACAGACGAGACAATTAAGCGGGCCGGCATATATTGTAAGAGTGGCATAGTTATGGTGAAAGTTAGCTGGCATAATCAGGATATGCGTCTTGATATTCCTACAATTGGTCCTGATACGATTAAATTTTTAAAAGAAGTCAATGCATCTGCAATAGCCATAGAAGCGCAGAAGACTATTATTCTGGATATAGAAGAATCCATTAACATTGCAAATCGCGCAGGAATCTGCATGGTTGCATTTTAAACATATGAATCCTATGATTTTATTGCAAATTTTTGTTCTGCTTTTTGCAGTGGTAGTACACGAGTTTGCTCATGGCTGGGTGGCTTACAAGTGTGGGGACTCCACTGCCGGAGATATGGGCAGGCTTACGCTTAATCCTCTTCCGCATATTGATCCGTTTATGACTATAATAATGCCTATTTTAGCATATTTGACAATCGGATTTGTTATTGGAGGAGCAAAACCGGTTCCAATTAATCCCAATAATTTCAGGAATCCTAAAAGAGATATGGTTCTCGTTTCTCTTGCCGGGTGTACATCGAATTTTATAACAGCAATCTTTTTTGCGTTTCTTATAAGATCAGGAATTGCCGGAATAGCATCTGTCTTCACTATGCTGTGTATATACGGAGTGCTGATAAACATTCTTTTAGGGGTATTTAATCTTATTCCAATACCTCCGTTGGATGGTTCAAAGATATTAGTGGCAATCCTTCCATATAAACAAATGATGACTTACTTAAAATTTGAGCGCTTTGGGTTTATTTTGATAATCTTATTTGTCTACTCCGGATTATTTAGAATGATCTTCAATTATGTTATTATGCCTTTAGCCTCATTAATGATCGGTAGCGTATTATGAAAAAGAGAATTTTAACGGGTGACAGGCCAACAGGGCAGTTACACATTGGACATCTTCTGGGTGCTCTGCAGGACCGTGTAGCGCTCCAGGATGAATATGATACGTTTGTAATAATTGCCGATGTGCAGGCGTTAACTGATAATTTTAAAGATCCCCAAAAAGTGCGAGATAATGTTTTTGAAGTTGCTGTTGATAACCTAGCAGTTGGTATTGATCCAAATAAGTCAACCATCTTCATTCAATCTCTAATTCCTGAAATAGCGGAACTAACTGTTTTTTATTCTAATCTGGTTACAATCGCCAGGTTGGAGAGAAATCCTACAGTCAAAGAAGAGATTAAACAGAAAAAGAATTTATTTGGCGACAACGTAACATTTGGATTCCTAGGATATCCGATCAGTCAGGCGGCAGACATTACTGTATTTCAGGCTGATTTAGTACCGGTAGGTGACGATCAATTGCCTCAAATTGAGTTAACGAGAGAAATTGTTAGGAAATTCAATCAAATTTATGGGCAGACATTAAAGGAGCCGGAGCCTAGAATAGGGCGGTTTCCCAGAGTTAAAGGATTAGACGGAAATAAAATGAGTAAGAGCTTGGATAACGCCATATATCTCGCTGATTCTGAGGAAATCATTGAAAAGAAAATCCGCTCGGCAATAACCGATACACAGAAAATTCGTCTTAATGATAAAGGGCATCCTGATATCTGCACTGTGTATCATTATCACGAAATGTTTAGCACGGAAGAATTAGAGACGATTAGAAATGAATGTAAAAAGGGAGGCAGAGGTTGTGTTCAGTGTAAAAAACAATTATCTCGAAATATAATTAAAAAGTTGTCTCCTATCAGGGAAAGAAGATTATATTATCAAGAGAGAAGAAAACTGGTTGATGAAATTTTATATGAAGGAACTAAAAAAGCGAGGAAAGTTGCGCAGACAACTATGTCAGAAGTTAGAGAGGCAATGAAACTGTATAATATAAATGCCAAATAAAGAAATAATATGAACATGTTTCTAATAATTATTGGTATTTTAGGAATTCTTGTATTGCTATTTAATTTGTATAGTGGCACAAGATATATTGCTGCTCAAATGAGTTTTCGGGGAGAGGCGGGAGTTATGCCTAATACTGTTTGGCAATTAAATACATTGCCTGCGCTGTCAATTATATTGCTTTTTGTATTAAAACACTGGATTTTTGCAATAGCAATTCTTTTACCAGTAATCCAGATGCTTTTGACCACATTAAGAAGTAAGCAAAAAAATGAAATGCCCTCACATTTTCTAATGATATTTCCTCAAGTTTCTGGGTTCCTTGGTAGAATTGTTATTGTTTTTGGAGCAGCAATTATTCTTACT
>DAOVHI010000042.1 GCA_030671985.1 bacterium | reverse complement strand
TGCCTTTGATTTCTCTCTTTTATTCTTCTTTGTGCCCCTATGCCTTTTACAGTTTTATTCCTCTAAGCATTAGGAAGGATGCGAGCAAGCCGAAGATGGCGTATGTTTCAACCAGCGCGGAGAATATTACTGCTTTCATAAAATCTTTCGGCTGTTTTGCTACAACTCCACAGCCTGCAGCTCCTACCTTGCCCTGATGAATACCCGAAAAGTAACCTGTTATTGCCATTGGCATACATGCGCCGAGTATTGATAATCCTTGATAAACAGAGATGTCAGGAATATTCCCTGCCATTAATCCCAATTTTTGCATAACCAAGAACCCTATGACAAATCCGTAAATACCCTGAGTACCGGGTAAGGCTACCAGAATGAGTAGATTGCCAAATTTTTCGGGTTCCTCACTTAATACACCTGCTGCCGACTGTCCCACATTGCCAATCCCGATACTTGATCCTGCTCCTGCAAAGCCAACAGCCAGGGCGGCTCCCAGTATTGCTATATACAACCCTATGTACACTTCCATTGTTCCGTCTCCTTTTTTGTTTACCCCGATGGGGTTTATTTAATTATTGTATATTTTGTATTTTTCGCAAACGGCTCAAACTGCTTGCCTCCTGAAGTAAAAAAATATGGAAAGAATTCCACGTACTGCAGTCTGCTTGAATGAACATACGCGCCGAGTGAATTAACCAGAAAATTCAGTGAGTGTAGAAAAAGAAGTATAATAACAGCCACAAGTATGTTTACTCCCGGAGTTGAAATTTCCGAAAAAGCAATTCCTGCCAACTTGTTTGCAACCAGCGCAATAACCGCGGTAGACAATCCCAGAGCCATCAGTCTTGAATACGAAAGCATATTGCCAATAATATCTTTACCCAGCCATAGACAGCCTATTATCGCCCCGGAAAGAATTCTTGCAATTGGATTTTTCTGGTCCCTTCCAAAGAAGAGAATTATAACCGCAGCTCCTGCTAGAGCCGTCCATTTGGAAGCTGTAATAACCTGCTGGGATGTCCCCATGTTTTTACCCATCACTAATAGTAAAAGTGACGGCATAATAACGAGCCATGGTATTTGGTCGAATATTGCACCGGCAAAATCTCTGACTTTAATGCAACTATATATTTTAATTAATATACCCCAATACAATTGAATAAATCCCAGAGCTAAGGCTATCATAAAAAACTGCATGGAATCTTTTAAAGGGTTAAGGATGACGATCTTTTGCAAAAATACCGGAAGCTTCTCTGCTTCTATCCCAAACCAACCGCCTGTAAATATGCCGCAAATAATTGCAGATATTCCAAGATACAACATAAGCTTTAAAAACTTTTTAACACCCGTAGTATGGGCTATCGTTGATAAGCCTAAAAGAGCAACAGCGCTTAAAACAAGACCATATCCAGCGTCTGTAAGACATAGTCCGAAAAATAAGAAAAAGAACGGAGCCATAAAAAGAGTGGGATCAACAGATGTATTTGCCGGAGTTCCATATAAGTCGGTTACTGTCTCAAACGGCTTAAATATGGGCTTATTTTCAAGATGTACAGGCGCTTTTTCTTCTTTAGCAGGATCCACTCTGATCACACTGGATTCCGGAAATCTCTCTGAAATTTGTTTTTTAAATTTTCCAACGCCGTCTTTTTTTAACCAGCCTTCAATCAAGAAAGTTTTGTTTGATTCCAGAAATTTATTTTGCAGGGACGTTCTATCGTTCAAACTTAAAAAATAGTCGTAGGCAACCTTTAACTTTCCCGAATAAGGCGTAAGTTCAGAGACGTTTTCTCTAAGAGCTTCATATTTTAATTTAAGTCTTTCCAACTCACTGGATATTCTATCAAGATTTGAACTTACTGTTCCTTTAAAATTAAACAAGTCTACTCTTTCAACACCTAGTTTCTTGCATTTGCTCAATATTTCTTCTTCCTGATCGCTGAAATATACGACTATAATGTTCTCTGTCTCATGATAATCCGAGACTTTTTCACAGTGCAAAAGAGAAAATTTTTTATTCATATAAGTTTTGAAATAATCAAATTTGCTAGTGGTTCCGGTTAAAAGCGCATACTTGATAGTGTCAGTTATTTTGAATGTGTCTAAAGAGAGACTCAGGGATTTCCACGGAATGAGCTGACTGTATTGAGCTTGGAACACACCAATCTCTCTTTCTGTCTTGTGCAATTCCTGCTGAATGAGCATACAGGTTTTATGTATCTCTCTATAATCAAATTCCAAAGCTGTTTTTTCAAACTCATCAGTTGACAGCAGAATCTTACTACCTGTCAAACTGGAAACAAAACCTGTTTTTCCCATAAATCGCGACAAAAAGTCTATAGTGGATTGAAGTTCAGAAAGCTCTGTTTTGGATTGGTCAAAATTTGCTTGAATCGGTTTTAGAAAATCTTTATATTTTTCAACTTGTTTTTGCTCAACATGATTGATCTGGATGATATTAAGCGATTCTAAAAAAGAGACAACATCCGAACATTGAGATTTAACTCCGAGTATGTTGACCTTTTGCATTTGAGAGATAGCCATTAATGCCTCAGTTCATCTAGTACGACGTTTATAGCGCTTTCTTCTTTGAGTCGAGCTTTTTGCTCAAGCTTAGAGAGAGATTCTTTATTGTTTTTATATATTTTTTCGGTCTGCGCCTTAGCCTGCATATCGGTTTTTGCCAGTATTTTTTTTGCTTCCCGACCTGCATTCGCAACAGTCTTTTCAATATAAACTAACGCATCCTTTTGAGCATTTTTTAGATTGGCAGCTGTTTGATGTTTTTCTTTTTCTATAAGCTTTGATGCTTCTTGCTCGGCCCGTTTTATTTGCTCTATTGTTTCTTCTATCAAAGCCACCTCCTGCTACTTATAAGATACATGCTGAGACCATGTTAGCATAAATATTGCAAGAGGGTCAAGCAAGTGCGTCCGCTATTCTTTTCAAACATGTCTGTTTTCCAAGAACCTGCATTACATCGAATATCGGCGGGCTTGCAGCGCGTCCTGTAAGCGCGACTCTTACAGGATGAATAACTTGTCCGGCTTTTAGTCCCTTTTTTTCAATAAATTCTCTCACTGCATCTTCAAGTGTTTCTATGTCAAACGGTTCCACTTCTTCTATTACCTTGCATAGCTCCTGCAGCATTTGCGAAACCCCATCTTTTTTCAAAAATTTGCGAACAGGTTTCTCTTCATATACAGGTTTATCAAAGAAGTAATTTACAAGTTGGGGAATCTCAGAGAACTTTCTAAGTCTTTCCTTGATTAGTGCGACTATTTTAGAAATTTTATCGATATCAACTTCCTTGGTGTCTTTTATAAGTTCTGCTTTTTTTAATTCCACTAAAGCAATGTTTACAAGTTCTTCCAGAGGCATTTTCCTTATATATACACCATTCATCCAATCAAGCTTTTGACTGTCAAAAACAGCATTTCTGTCATTTATTTTTTCTATTGAAAAACTCTCTACAATTTCGTCCCTGCTCATAAGTTCACGGTTATCTTCGGGTGCCCAGCCAAGCAGAGTAAGAAAATTAAGTAATGCATGAGGGAGGTAGCCCATGTCTCTGTATTCAAGTGGAGAAGCTGCTCCGTGACGTTTACTTAATTTTGCCTTGTCAGGTCCGAGAATTAAAGGAATATGAGCAAATTCTGGGAAGTTAATTCCCAATGCTTTATATATGGCAATCTGTTTCGGGGTATTTGAGATATGGTCATCCCCTCTAATAACATGCGTTATCTTCATTTCAATGTCATCAACTACGCACGCAAAATTATACGTTGGTCCGGCATTGGATTTTACGATAACAAAATCATCCATAATTGAGTTCTCAATAGATATTTTCCCGTGAACAAGGTCTTTAAATTCTGTGGTATCGGTAGTGGGAACTCTAAAGCGCAAAACATGTTTTATGCCTTGAGAGGTTAGACGTTCTATTTCTTCTTTATTCAAATTTTTACATTTACCGTCGTATCTGGGCGGCAATTTTTGTTTTTGCATTTGATGTCTCATTTCTGCAAGCCTTTCGGTAGTGCAAAAGCAGGGATAGACCATATTCTTCTTAATCAATACGTCTATATACTTTTTATATTTATCCAGTCTTTGCATCTGATAATAAGGACCAAAATTTCCTCCGACGTCAGGACCCTCATCCCAATCAAGTCCAAACCATTTCAGACTTTCCATTATTAAGCTTACTGATTCAGGGGTTGAACGTTCTCTGTCCGTATCCTCTATCCGAAGTATAAATTTCCCTCCTGTATGTCTTGCGAAAAACCAATTGAATATAGCTGTCCTCACATTGCCAAGATGAAGAGAGCCGGTCGGGGACGGAGCGAAACGAACTCTTACCCCCTTCAAATTAGTGTTGTCGTTATGCATATAACTACCTCTGTTTTAATGTCAATGCTCTTTTTATGCTTAAATAAATATCCCAATATTGGAATATCTTTCAAAAACGGGACTCCGTGTTCAACTATCTTTTGATCTTTTCGGAAAAGACCTCCTATAACCAGAGTGTTTCCATCCTTCATGCTCACCGTTGTATTCGTTGATCTTGTGCTGAAAACGGGCATGTCATATTCGCCCTTATATCCTATAATATATTTTACCTCCGGTTTTACATTCAGCACAATAAGCCCATCGTTTCTGACGTGAGGTGTAACGGTTAGGGTTATGCCTGTCTGCATAAAATCAGTTACAAAATACAGCGCGCCTGCTATTGTGCTATCGTACTTTTCTTTTCTGTACGGGATATTCTTTCCTGATGTGATAATTGCTTTCTGATTATTGAGGACAACCACCTTAGGCCGCGCAACTATCTTCGCCCTGCCATCGCTAACCAGAGCGTCTATTGTTGCGAAAAGAGCATCTCTCTTATATTTCCCTCCTAAAAGACCTCTCACTATAAGTTCCGTACCTCTTGTTTCTTTTACTGCCGCATTTAATGTATGTCCGATAGTTGCAGTTACGGATGGACGAGCAAGGCTCCAGTCAATGCCTATTTCAGTTTCCTTATCATAGCTGACTTCAAATATTCGCGCTTCAATAAGCACCTGCGGCACTTTTTTATCAATGTTTTCAATAAGTTTTCCTATGCTTTTAATGTATAGAACCGTATCGGTTACTATTAATTGGGACTTATCAGCATAAACTTGCACTCTTCCTCTTGAAGAAAGTTCGCTTTGAACAATTGTTTTTGCTGTAGCCGGATCAATATGCTGTAATGGAAATACCGCTGTAATAAAATCATCAGGCAGCATCTTTTGTAACATTTTCTCACTGATATTTGTTCCAGTGCTCTTTGCTAAGGGATTGTCAAAATCCCGGGAAGTTATATCAATAATACTGGGAATTTGCTGGCTGAGACCCTGCTCCTTGAGTGCTGTAATAATAACTGTAAGTTCAATCTTTCTCTCCTTTTCTTTATTAGTAATGCGGGCAGTTACTATTTTACTTGTCACAAGATCAATCAGCGTAGAATATACAGGAGTACCATCTTTTGTTGCCTGCATACTTGGATTTGCAATACTTCCGAAAATTCTGGATATCTTTAGATTTGATACAAGCTCTCCTTTTTTATGAGAAAAACTGGTTTTCTTTGCCGGATTTATTCCATCCAGATAGATTTTTATGCCGCGCTCCAATTGACCACTTTCTATAGATATTGTTTTTGATTGATCAAATGAAATGCCGTTTTCCTCGTTTTTATCAAGCACTATATCTATTTTTGATGTCTTGCTATCAATATCCGTTACTGTTATTTTAGACATGCGCCCCGTCCATAAGTCCTCGGAAAAACACGTTCCGCCTAATACAAGAACAACTATCGCAATATATATCGACATAGATACTTTAAAAGCACTTTTATTTAACATAAAACCTCCATCTGATTATAGAAAATGATTTAGTGAATTTGTATTGTTTGAAATATTCCTGATACGGCTTAAAATACTTTCTGTCGGAAGATATAGCTACAATCCTTCCTTCATTATCATAGCTTAACAGGTATACAGTTCTATATCCCTGTTCCTTGTTGAGATTTTTAATACTCATATTAACGGTGTATTTATTCCCTTCTTTCCATGTGCTGATAATCGTTAGCTTTACATTTGCTCCTTTTTCTTCTCCCGGATGTATTTCCTCAAGTTTTTTATCTATCTTTTTTACAAGAGGCGGTCTTTGAAATACTGCTATTTCAGGAGTCTCTCCATAAACATGTTCTGAGAACGTCAAAGTCCAAAACCCAGCTAAAATTAAAATGCTAAATTTGAATTTAGGATTTCTCATGTTGGAATTTATCTCCCTTTAACTTGAACATTTTTACCGGATGTTACAAAAAGCAATCTGTCATAATCTTCCCAGAGATGAAAATTTAATTTAGAAAGTTTAGCTGTTGAGCTAAGTTCCCGTCCTTGCTTTAGATAGACTGAATAGTCATAGCGGCAAAGAGCGAAACACCATTCGTCTCCTGATTTTGGTACAGACGTTACCTCTTTAAATGCAGAAAAGGGAATAGCTACCTCTAATTGCCAGTATTCATCTTCATCTTTCCAATTATTCAAATTTCCCTTAATCCTTATTCCAGTTCTCAATCCTTCACAGTCCCATTTACCCCAGCGACGACTTCCGCCAGCAAAACTTCTTTTGAAATTAAAGGCGTCATAAACCGTACCAAGAGCATTAATTTCAAAATTATAGTAAGATTCTTTTTGAGCATCAGGTTTGAGAAAGATTTCCAGGACATCTTCTCTGTAGGTAGTATCGTCCCTTTTAGTATAGTAGCCCCAGATATCCTTGTCATAAGCCTTAAAACTAACGTAGAGATAATCTTTATCCCATAGAAGCTTGCCAATAGTTGAAGATTCTGCAGGAAGGTAATTCTGAATTTTCGTCCTTGTCAGATTAAAGAACGAGAGAGAATCAGCTTTTTGCCAATCCGGCTCATCAAGAACACCATCAATTTTAATTTCACCTGTGGTCTGATGGCAATTATAGACTTGGGGAATTTTTACTTTTGTTTGGCAGCCAAAAAGAATAAATCCACTGATAAATAACCCTGCTATCAATCTTTTTTGCCTAATTTTTATCCAACTCATACCATTTTTCCTTCTGTAAGAAACTGTGG
The DNA here is from genome assembly GCA_030671985.1 of bacterium. GTDB lineage: Bacteria > JAHJDO01 > JAHJDO01 > JAHJDO01 > JAHJDO01 > JAHJDO01. The sequence continues at coordinate 3,345 of DAOVHI010000042.1, read as the reverse complement.
CTTTGAACCGTCAGTTATTTCGTAAAATTTCAGCGATGGTGTTTGCCCCGATTGTGTACGCCTGCAGGTTCACTGCCAACAGCAGGACGCTAATACTTGCAGTAATAGCAAATACTTTTTTCATAATGCCCATCCTTGTTAATATTAAAATAGCTCTTTTTGGCTGGCTTCCTTATTTGGCGTAACACCAAGATGTTTATACGCAAGCTTTGTTGCTTTTCTACCGCTTGGTGTGCGTTTGATAAAACCCTGCTGTATAAGATATGGTTCGTAGATCTCTTCTATTGTGTCCTGTTCTTCACCCGTAGCGATAGCAATTGTTCCTACTCCTACAGGACCTCCATTAAATTTATGAATAATCGTCTCAAGGATTTTTTTATCCATATCATCCAACCCGTATTTATCTACTTCCAGCATCGCTAAAGCCTTATCAGCAACTTCATTAGTAATCTTACCATCCGCCTTTACTTCCGCATAATCCCTTACACGTCTGAGCAGTCTGTTTCCTATTCTTGGTGTGCCGCGTGACCTTTTTGCGATCTCCATAGCTCCTTCATCTGTTATCTCGACACGAAGGATCTTTGCAGAGCGAATGATAATATCATATAAATCATTCTGACCGTAAAACTCCAATCTTGACACAATACCAAATCTGGACCTCAGAGGAGAAGTAAGAAGTCCGGCACGTGTTGTCGCTCCAATAAGTGTAAAAGAAGGCAGATCCAGCTTCACCGACCTTGCGCTCGGCCCTTTATCAATCATAATATCTATTTTATAGTTTTCCATAGCCGGATATAAATATTCTTCCACAACATGACTTAGCCGGTGCACTTCGTCTATGAAGATAACATCTCCATCATCTAGATTTGTAAGCACGCCGGCAAGATCCCCTGCTCTTTCAATAACAGGTCCGGAAGTGGTTCTAATGTTTACGCCTATGGTTTTTGCAATTATGTTTGCGAGTGTTGTTTTTCCGAGTCCCGGAGGACCATACAAAAGAACGTGATCAAGCGCTTCGTTTCTCTTTTTTGCGGCTTGAATACAGATTTGAAGATGCTCCTTAATCTTGTTTTGACCAACGAAATCCTCAAATCTTTCGGGTCGCAAAGTAACATCAAACTCTCTATCTTCATCCCGCAGGTTTGGAGTTGTTATTTTGTTTTCCATAGTGATGTAACTATAAGTGATTTAAAGGAAAAATACAACGAGATTGTCTACTTTAATCTTCGACAAAGAAACAAGAGAAAAATTGAAGGAATAATATATAATGTAATTATTGTAGCAAACAACAAGCCCCAACTGAAAGCCAAGGACATAGGAGAAATCATCTTTTCATATCCTCCCAATCCGTAAGCCATAGGCAAAAGACCTCCTAAAGTTGTAAGGGTCGTGAGTAGTATTGGTCTTAATCTTTGTGAAGCAAGCTCAGCTATATTATTAATCAGGGTATTTTTTTGTGACAGCTTATTAAGGCTTAAGGAAAGCGTATCAGTCATGACGATGGAATCGTTAACAACGACTCCGATAAGTCCGACTGCCGCAAGTAGTACAAACATCGATATAGGTTGTCCATGTATAAAAAGGGCTATGATAATACCTATTGTAGAAAACGGAACAACGGCAATTATTACAAAAGCTTTTTCCCATGAATTGAGAAACAATGCAAGTACTAAAAATATACCTATAACAGCCATTATGACAGCTGTTTTCATGTCTTTCATTATGATATTTGTTTTCAAGGCTTCCCCTGCTATTTCGATGATAACTTCTTTCGGTATTTTTTTTGTACTGTTTATACGATTTTTAATTATTTCCGCCGCTTCAATAGCAGATATTTTCGATTTTCTAAGTGAAGCAGACAAGGTAACACTGCGCAATCCATTGCGATGAAGAATCTCAAGATCTGAAGCCTTTGTCTTAAAACTGACAAATTTATCGAGTAATATCAGAGCTCCTTCCGAGTTCTTAACCCCTATCTTTTCCAGTATTAACTCATCCTTCCGGCTTTTTTCGTTAAGCAGAAGACGATACTCTATTTTTTCTTCTAATGTCTGCATGTCTGTTACAATCTGGCCTTCGTAAGCGATTCTTAATACCTGCGCAACATCCTCCGTAGATATTTCGAGCGAAGCCAGCTTGTTTTGATCAATGTTGATAACAAGTTCCTCTTTGCCTGGCTTTCTAGAATTATCTATATCGGCAACGCCCATATTCTTCATGTCTTTCAAAATATTTTCTACGACTTTTACAGACGTATTTAAATTATGGTCGTTATTGCTACTGAGATACACAGTAATCGGTTTTTCCTGTATTGGCCCGACCTTTTTCGTTTCAAAGAATATGCGAATATTTTCCGGAGATTTATATTTTTTCTTAACCTCAGCAATTATTTCAGCTGCCGTTCTATCTCGTGAAATATCCGGGGTCAGGAATACATTGATAATTGCCCAGTTTTCGTGGTCACCGTAATTTTTAGTTTTAGACATTGAATGATGTCCGATCCTTGAAGTAAAAGATTCCAGTTCATCTTTAGGCAATTGACGAATTATTTTTTCAATATCTTTAACAATATTCTCTGTCTTATTCAGACTGTAATTATTGGGACCTTCCACTTTAATATAAAAAGTTTCTATAGCTGATTGAGGAAACATCCTAAACTTCAGAAAGAGTTTTGCCGAGACCAGAGATGTTATCAGAAGCAATAATGCGAGTCCCATGAATATGATCTTTTTATTGAGAACAATGATAAGAGACTTGCGGTAAGCGCTTTCCATTTTCAAAAACCAGCCTGGTTTTTCTTTTTTACCTAAATTCCGACCTGATGATATATGGTGAGGAAGAAAAAAGAAAGATTCAATAAGCGATACGATAAGGATTATGATGACGATGGTAGGGATAGCGACTACAAATTTACCCGGTCTTCCTCCCAGAGACAGCAGAGTCATGTAGGCAATGATTGTAGTAAGGGTAGAAAGCGTTATAGGCATGACAAGGTCTTTTACTGCCGAATAAGCGGCTTCTTTGGGTTTGAGCCCGCGTTCTTGGTAAAAAATTATTTTATCCGACATGACTATGGCATCATCGACGACTATGCCCAGAACAACTATTAGCCCTGACAGCGCGATTGCGCTGAATGTAATGTTGAACACGGGAAAAGCTGTAAACGCTGCTATAAAACAGAATGGTATGCCAAAAGCGGTCCAGAAAGCAGCTCTTCTGCTTAAGAAAAGAAAAAGCAGTATCAATACGATCGCAAACCCCGAAAGAGCATTGTTAAAAAGCAATCGGAGACGCATTCGGGTTGTTTTTGACTGGTCATTAACAAATGAATATTGATATTTTTCA
>DAOVHI010000046.1 GCA_030671985.1 bacterium | reverse complement strand
TATCTTTCTCTTTCCATTTTCCTGCATCCCACACTTCACCACGGCATAAACGATGTAACTCCTTGATTGTCTCCGGCGTTATGCAAAGACCTGTGTGTTTCTTATGTACCAGATCAAGCGCCCTACGATAACCCGCCACTTCTTCCTCGGGACGGTCATGCGGTTTGCTCCTGCCGATAATAAGGGGCTTAAGCCGATTTCTCTCAATTGTCACGCCCTCAATACGATTGGATGATTCTGCGCTTTCAATGAGCGCCATCTCGACAAGTGATCTTAGAATCTGAGGCGACTGTTTCGCATATAATTCCTGTTTACCTTTGTATTCGGAAATAGAATTCATTAACCATACGGAACCCAAAGGTAACTTAACTGCGTCATCCTTAAAAGAATGCATGTTTACCCCGTTTATTTATAATTATATCCCGTCATCCACAATAGTAACTATATATTCAGCCAATCCGTATGAAATGTGCCTTCTTTATCAGTTCTCTTATATGTATGAGCACCGAAATAATCCCTTTGCGCCTGTAAGAGATTTGCCGGAAGACTTGCTCTTCTGTAGCTGTCAAAGTATGCAAGCGCTGAACTGAACGCAGGAGTTGGTATGCCAAGCTCTACTGCTGTTGCAACAACCTTGCGCCAGTTGTCCTGACATTTTTCAACAATTTCCTTGAAATAGGAGTTCAGCAATAGATTCGGCAGATCAGGAGTTTTATCAAATACTTTCTTTATATCCCCAAGGAACCGCGCTCTAATTATACATCCGCCGCGCCACATTAATGCAATCTCTCCGAAGTTTAGATCCCATCCATATTCCTTTGCCGCAGCTTTCATCAAAACATAACCCTGAGCGTAAGAACATATCTTCGACGCATAAAGAGCATCTTTTATGGCATTTACGAATTCCTCTTTGTCTCCTTCATACTTCTCCGATGGACCGTTAAGCACTTTTGATGCGTTAACCCTTTCATCCTTTATAGCAGAAAGACATCTTGCAAACACAGCTTCAGCGATGGTCGGTGCAGGAGTACCAAGATCCAAGGCAGCCTGAGACGTCCATTTACCTGTTCCTTTTTGACCTGCCGTATCAAGTATTACCTCAACAAGCGGTTTCCCTGTATCAGAATCTGTTTTTGAAAGAATATCACGTGTTATTTCAATCAAATAACTGTCCAACTCTCCCTTGTTCCACTCTGTAAATATCTTATGCTGTTCCGGAGCTTCTATTCCTAAAGCGGTTTTCATTAAAAAATACGACTCGCATATAAGCTGCATATCTCCGTATTCAATGCCGTTGTGAACCATCTTTACAAAATGTCCTGCGCCGTCTGACCCTATCCACTGACAACACGGCTCACCATTTGCCATTGCGCAAATCTTCTGCAATATCGGCGAGACATGTTCCCATGCGGCTGTAGAGCCTCCGGGCATAATGCTTGGTCCTTTTAATGCACCCTCTTCTCCACCTGAAACACCTGTTCCTATAAAAAGAAGTCCTTTAGATTCCAAATACTTTGTTCTGCGTATAGTGTCAGGAAAATGAGAATTACCCCCGTCAATAATAATATCGCCCTTTTCCAGATAAGGTATTATTTTTTCTATAAAATCGTCCACAGCCTGTCCAGATTTAACCATAAGCATAACCTTACGTGGAGATTTTAAAGACTTGATAAGTTCTTCGACCGAATGAGCTCCAATAATATTCTTGCCTTTTGCTCCGCCGTTTATAAACTTGTCAACCTTCTCAACTGTTCTGTTAAAAACCGCTACTGTAAATCCCTTGCTTTCCATGTTGAGAACCAAGTTCTCCCCCATCACAGCAAGTCCGATCAGTCCAATATCCGCCTTCTGCATCTTCCTTTTCCTCCTATTGTTGTTTTAATTTTCCCTTATATGCCCACAAACCTGCTGACGGAGAGCTAATAAAATAAATCTCCTCACCGCCAGGCATGGTATTCCAGCCTTCCGACATTTTTTCAGGATTATATCTGGCTAGAGTCTCTTTAATATCCGCATATTTAAAATTAACTCCTTCTATTTCGCTCTTTGTTAATTTTCCGGGAGCGTATGTTATATTAAACCGTCCCTCGGATGATCCATGAATAAGATGCGCAGTAGCGTGTCTTAGATTCTGCATATCCGCATTCTGTTTGTATTTTTCCATAACGGCAGGAGTTCCAACGTATCCATACTTGCGAATAATCTCATCAACCTCCGGCTGTTCTCCAAAACGCTCAAGTCCCGGGGCAATGATCAATAATTCCCCTCCATCTGCTATAGCCATACGTGTGCGGTATATCGCTTTATTTGCCACCCATGTGCTCTTGAATTCATCCGCCTGCATCACTGCAACAATCTTCTTAACAGGTTTATCAAAAACAGTAATATTCTGCTCTTTGCTTTTTTCGGCTGCCATTAAATATGTTTCAAGATCGTCCCCGACATATAATCCGGTAGTAACAAGTTTTCCATCTTGATTTCTTGCCATAACGATTTGAATATATACATGCGGGATATCACTTAAATACTCTTTCTCTGCTTTGTTATAACATGCTCTTAACGGCGTTATAAGCTGACCCAGATTATTTTCAATGCCACAGACAGCCGCCATCATATGAGAAGCGCATATCATTTCTTTTCCGCCAAGACCGATAAAGTAATTCTTGTTATGATTGGCGAAACCCAGTACTTCGTGAGGAACAACGTGTCCTATATTCACTATAAGATCATAATTCCCTTCCACAACTTTGCTGTTAATTTCAACAGGTATCGGCCAATTCACTTTGCCATCACTGACTTCTTTTACATAATCAGCAGAAACCTCACCTATTTTTTTGCATCCGTTTCTCCAATCATGCTCAAGAAAACAATCCTGAGGAATAGAGCCGAACATCCATTTATTTTCCTCCTCAGTATGAGGAACATGCTGTCCCAATGTAGGGATAATATCAACTTTACAAGTCTTTGGAAGAAGCTTGTAAATCATTTCTGTTAATTTTCCAGCGCCTGAATGACAGCGAGTAATATCCGGAGGCAATAAAAGAACCTTCTTAAAATCCTTTGTTATCCTATTTTTCGCTTCCTGTACAACTCTCTCCATCACTTCCTGCTTCTTATTTATGTCTATCTCTTCGGACTCTTCATAAAACCATGGCATCTTTGAAATTCTCCTATTATATTTTATCTACTTTAAAACCAATTCCTGACAAAATATTCGCCAATTGCGAATCTTCTTTTTTGAACAGGATTTCCGTATTGAAAAATTCCCGTCTTACTTGATAATTTTTTCTTAAAGAGTCAAAGTATTCGCCTCTTTTTTCAGCAGGCATAGAATGAGATTCTCTAAGTTTTGAATCATCTTTTTCAATATTATACAATTGAGAAACAAGTTTGTATAATTTTTTTTCTAATGATCCGCTCTGTTCATCAACTTTAAGAACAGGACAATCACTCTTCGGCAAAAAGTTTTTGGGATTCCATTTTGCTTTCTTATTTAAATATTTGCACAGGCTGTTGTATATCATAAATGTCCCGTTGACTTTATCATCAAACGAATAGCCGGCAATATGAGGAGTCCCGATCAGCGCCATTTTAAGCATTTCCATATCAATATCCGGCTCATTCTCCCACACGTCTAAAACAATCTGTGATATCCCACAACGCATCAAAGCGCTCTTAACAGACTCTGTGTCCATAACCCCTCCGCGAGAAGTGTTTATAATTATTGGATATTTCTTTAAACTTTCCAGAAAACTTTTATCTATCATATGATGCGTAGGATACTTGCCATGTCTTTCAAGTGGAACATGAAATGTTAATATGTCACAATTCTCCGTCAATTCCTGCATTGGACAATATTTTGAATCTCCCGTTCTTTCAAGAAGAGGAGGATCGTTAAGAAGTACTTTCATTCCAAGAGCAGTAACCTTTTTTGCTACTTTACTTCCGACATTACCAACTCCCACGATTCCAATTGTCAAATCGCGAAGATTAAGACACAATTTGTTTGCCGCGGACAACAATACGCAAACTATGTACTCTGAAACAGAATTAGAATTGGAACCTGGCGCGCTTACAAATTCGATGCCTCTATTCTTCAAATACTCAACATCAATATGATCCATTCCTATCGTGGCTGTTCCGACGAACTTAACAGAGCTTTTTTCTAAAAGTTTGGAATTAACTTTTGTAATAGAGCGAACAACCAAAACATCAGTATTCTCTACCTTTTGAGAAGTTATCTCTCTTCCATGAGAAGTTTCAACTTCTCCTAATGTAGAAAATGCCTCTTTGGCAAATGGAATATTTTCATCAACAACTATTTTCACGTTATTTCCACGGCGGAATGCTTGGCAGATACTTGTCAAATTCATCTATCAAAGATTTTTCGTAAGCTCCTGCATATTCCCCTTTGACAAATTTATCAAAAGCTTCGTTGTAAAATCTTTCCCATGATATATCCTCGTCTCCAGGATTGATTGGATAGAACAGAGCATTATTAGCGCGAGCTGCTTTCATATCTCCGAGAGCGTCGCCTATCATTAAAATATGATCCGACTGGTACTTGCCTACAGCGGCAAATGCCAGATGTTCTTTTTTTGTTCCCATCTCCTGACCTGCAATTACTCTGACATATTTAGCAATATCATGTTCACCCCACTCCCTTTCAAGAGCATCACATGGAGTTGCAGACACAACAATTGCGTCTGCTGTATTAGATATCTTCTCAAGACCTTCTCTGACAAAGGGAAACGGAGGCACTCCGCGAACTATCTTTGCCACAGACTCATTAACTGCCTTAGACCATTTTAAAGCCTGAGTTAACACAGCGTCATTCGTTTCCTCAACAACTAGTTCTAAAGCGGGATTAGCAAGCTTTGTTTCTTTCTCAATCCATTCACGCAGAGATTTTGCTTCGGGTATATTAACACCGCGTTTTTTCACGTCTTCTCTTTCTTGAAGAAGATCAAAAACCATTGTCAACGCAGGAAACCTGTTTATTCCGCGCCATTTTGAATAGAGGTTTACAAATTCCGCGGCTTCTCTTGCATATCTAGACACTGTCTGAAGTTCCCATTCATTGATAATATTAGGAATAAAACATTCTTTATGCTTTACTTCCATAGTATCAAACGCACACCCGTCGGAATCAATACCTACAAAAAACTCCTTTTCCTTCTTAAATTCCTTTAACTCTTTTGCTGCATCCTGCATGTGAAAAGCCCTCCTGTTTTTTTATTTATATGTTTGAGGAATGTACTCAGCGCATTTCTTTTCTGCAAATATTGGTTTTATTTTTGAAAAACGCTGTATCCCGTTAACTATCGGCACACTCACCCAATCATCGCCAATGAGCGGTCTTGCATATTTCACAAACTCGTCCGTTACATCAATCTTGTTCTTTGCTATCCAGCTTGAAGGAAATTTTCTTTCTGAATTTGCAACCTGTTCAAGCAGAACTTTGCCATATTCAACACTGTAAATTGATCCCGATTTTCTGAGAATCGTAGACATAAAACCATTTGTTTCTTCATAGGCTATCAGAGCCGCTTTCTGACCAACTTTGTAAGCTTCGTCCAAATCTACTGTAGAAGCATAAATCGCTGTATCCCGCTGATCCGTTCCTGGAATAAAACCTCTTGCACTGCCCATTGCTTTAAGCCCGATTTTATTTAAGTAATTCACAACCGTCTGACTGACAGTACTCTGGCTTGCCCCAAACTCAGTATGTCCAAAGGCATCCTTTGCTTCCCCAATATCTCCAACATGAAATCCCTCGCTTATTACTACAATAACTCTGCCTGACCTTATTAGCTCTTCATTCACGTTATCTGCAAGATCTTCCATTGAAAGATCGGTTTCAGCAAGATATATCTGCAACGGCATCTCTCTTTCAGGATCTGCAAGACGCACTGCCGCAGGAATAAAACCTATCTTTCTTCCCATAGCCTGAATCACCGTAACAGGATCTGCGGGAGAAGAACCTGCATTCTCTTCATTTGCATTCTGGATGCAATACGCCCAGTATCTTGCGACACTGCCGTATCCAGGAGTATGGTCTATAAGTTTAAATTCTTCATCTCCAACATCATTGTCTATTGTTTTCGGCACACCCACGGCGATTAAATCCAAACCCTTATCCTTTGCTAATAAACTAATCTTATGAGCTGTATCCATTGAATCATTGCCGCCAATATAAAAGAAATAGCCAATATTGTGCGCTTTAAAAACATCTATAACGCGGTTAAAATCTGTAGCTTGTTCCTGCTTTAATTTATATCGGCATGTTCCTATTGCTCCGGCAGCCGGAGTTGTTCTTAGAAAAGATATTTCCTCTTCACTCTGAGCGCTTAAATCTAGCAGCTCTTCCTTAAGAACACCCTCTATTCCATGGTATCCGGCATATATTCTGCCGAACTTCTCAGGGAACATTTTACATGTCTCGATAACTCCCCTTAGAGAATTATTAATTACCGGAGATGGACCGCCGGACTGCGCAATAACAACATTTTTCACACTGCTCATATTCTAACTCCTCTATTTTCTTGAATTGTTTATACTCCGCTAAAAGCTGAAAAACCTCCGTCTATAGGAACTACAACTCCAGTCACAAACTCGGACGCAGGAGAAAGAAGCCATATAAGAGATCCTGTTAGATCAGCCGGATCACCGAAACGGCGCATTGGAGTATGTCCTATTATCGTTTCTCCTCTTGGAGTAAGTTTGCCTGTCTTCTCGTCGGTAAGCAGGAAACGATTCTGGTTCGTCAGAAAGAATCCCGGAGCAACGGCATTAACTCTAATATTTACAGGAGACAGATGAGTTGCAAGCCATTGCGTAAAATTAGATACAGCTGCCTTTGCCGCTGAATATGCAGGAATTTTTGTTAAAGGTCTGAACGCGCTCATCGAAGATATATTTACGACATTTCCACCGTCTCCTTGTTCAGCCATTATTTTCGCGAATACCTGGGTCGGGAGAAGAGTGCCTAGAAAATTCAGATTGAAAACAAATTGCACTGACTTTTGATCCATATCAAAAAAACTCTTACTTCCCGGCACGTCAATTTTATTTAGATCCTCAGGCTCAAGAGTCTCTTTGGCTGTAGTTGCCTTTGGACTGTTGCCGCCTGCACCGTTTATAAGAATATCCACTTTTCCAAATAATTCCAATATTCTTACAGATGCCTTTTCAATGCTCTTTTTATCCAGCACATCACAGGCTAAACCTACTGCTTTCCCGCCACGTTTTGTAATATCATCGGCAAGCTCTACTGCCACATCCTCTCTGAGATCCAGGATGGCTACTTTTACTCCGCATTTTGATAATGCTCTTGCCATTTCGCCGCAAAGAATTCCTCCGCCGCCGGTTATTACAGCTACTTTACCACTAACATCAAATAACTTATTATTGTCCATTTTAATCTCCTGAGTTATATTCTTTCCCAATCCACGAATGCTGTGGATCTTCACTGGGAATAAGTTTTCTGTTTTTTCCAGCGAGTATCCAGAGATAATAAACCGAATATCCCGGCGCGGTACACACTGGATGATAGCCTCTAGGCATAATTGTTGCCGTATTATTTTTCAAAACCAATGCCTCATCAAAACCCTTATCTTTCGAGTCAGACGCTGTATAAAGTCTCTGCATACCAAATCCATCTTCAGACTGAAATTTAAAAAAGTATACCTCTTCTAATTTCGTCTCTTCCGGCAAATTTTCAATATCGTGTTTATGCGGAGGAAATGATGACCAATTCCCTGGAGGGCTTATCGTCTCACCAACAATAAGACACCCGGCAGAAGTTCTATCGTCAATAATGTTATACAAATTTCTTGTCCAGGCACCTTTTCCAACAGACCGCACTCTCACTTTATCGGGAGTTATAACAAAAGGTTCCCCAACAAAGTCAGTCCTTCCTTTGCATACAGCTACTTCTAAATCAGTTGTCGCGGTAATATCGTATTTGTTTTGTTTTGGTATATATGCAGCATAAGCCTTGCCGTTAAACACATCCTTTCTTCCACCTATCGGCCCCCACTTTATAGTGCTCGTACTAATGACGCATTTACCCTTAAGAATAACCAGGACGACCTCATTATCCTCTGTGTGTTCTGAATATTGTTCTCCCGAAGAAAGCTTTATAATCCCGAATTCGATATAATTCAACAGTTCTCCGTCTGGAAACAATAATTTAGTATAACCGGGCTTTGGTTCGTAATTGACTTTAAGATCCATATTATTTCCTCCCTGCATTTTTTATCTTCATTCTAATCATTTCACTCTCTTCAGCCCCCAATTCTATCGCTTTTTCCCACTGTTCAATAGCTTTATTATACATCTGTTTTTGAAAATATACATCTCCAAGATGATCTCTTATTATAGGGTCATCTTTTTCCCCTTTAGTAAGTTTTACCGCTCTTTCAAGCTGAAACATTGCCTGATCCAACATTCCTTTTTTGTAATATGCCCATCCCAAACTGTCGATAAAATAGCCATTTTCCGGCTCAATTTCAATAGCTTTTTTAATTAACTTTATAGATTTGTTAAGCCGCATCCCCTTATCTACGTACATGTATCCTAAGTAATTATAAGTTTCCGCACAATTCGGATTTAATTTTATGGCAAGGTTGAATTGTTTGGTCGCACATTGGATCTTTCCCAAACGTTCATAGGCAACCCCAAGATAATAATAAGCTAAATCAGATCTATATATCTTTAATAATTTTTTATAGAAAATAATAGCGCGTTCGTAGTCTCTCTGTTTGCTGCACATGAGCCCCTGATGTAAATACAAGGCGCTAAGAACCGTACTAAGTCCCTTATTCTTCGGATCCAACTCAGACAATACTCTATATTGTTCCGCAGCCTGTTCAACAAGTCCCGCCTTAATGTAGAGTTTAGCCAGATTGTATCTTGGTCTTACAGCCATCCCGTCTGCTTGTACTGTACTCTCATATTCACCTATAGCCTTACCAATCTCTCCTTTATTTTCGCAAATAACACCCATACAATAATGCGCGTACGCATCAGAATTATGAGAAGAGAGATTTTTGCTATGTGTAAGTGTTGCGCAACCCGATAAAGATATCAAAAACGCGAAAAATAATACCAAATACATATTTTCGCCTTTAATAGATCACCTTATTAAGCGGATACTCTACAATCCCTTGCGCGCCAGCTTCTTTTAACTTGGGGATAATATCTCTAACAGTGTTTTCATCTATTATTACTTCCAACGCAACCCATTCCCCGCCAACTAATTGCGATATTGTAGGAGTCTTTACCGCAGGCAATATCTTTAGGATTCTTTTTAGATTTTCCTGACCAATGTTCATTTTAAGACCAACCTTTTCCTCAGCATTAAGAGCACCTGTCAGAAGCATTGCAAGATTCTGGATCTTCCTTTTTTTCCACTCGTCTTTCCATGCGCTTTTACTCGCAATAAGTTTGGTTGTTGAAGTCATAATTTCATCTATTATCCGAATGTTATTTGCACGTAAAGACG
>DAOVHI010000104.1 GCA_030671985.1 bacterium | reverse complement strand
ACATCTGTAGTAATTGTAAATCCGGGAGGAACCGGTATGCCAAGATTACTCATCTCAGCCAGATTTGCTCCTTTGCCTCCCAAAAGATTTTTCATGCCGGCATTTCCTTCAGCTTTTCCATCCCCAAAAAAGTATACGCACTTGCTCATATATTATCCCTTTCTTAATTTAAAAAATTTTCCCGCTAAAACTAACATAAACACAGATGACTTTCAACAGCTAAATTTCCTACCCAACTCTCACAATATCCGCGCCCAAGGAACACAGCCTTTGGTCTATTCTTTCATATCCTCTGTCTATCTGCCGAATATTGTGTATCGTACTTTTGCCTCTTGCGCACAGAGCTGCTATAAGGAGTGCCATTCCAGCCCTAATATCAGGACTTATAATCTCGCATCCGTGCAAATTGGAAGGTCCGACAATCACTGCTCTATGAGGATCACACAAAACAATTTTTGCTCCCATACTAATCAGTTCATCAACAAAGTATAGACGGCTTTCAAACATTTTCTCAAATATTAGAACCGTCCCCTCCGCCTGAGTAGCGCTGACAAGCGCTATGCTCACAAGATCTGCCGGAAATCCCGGCCATGGAGCATCGTCTATTTTGTGTATCGCTCCGCCAATGTCCGTAACGATTTTTATGTTTTTCCGGGCAGGAACAAAAACATCATTTTTATTTATCTCTAATTTTATCCCGAGTTTTTCAAAGACCAATAAGATTGCTCTCATATGTTCTACTGGCGCATTTTTTATTAACAATTCACTATGTGTCGCCGCAGCAAGTCCTATAAAGCTGCCCGCTTCAATGTGATCCTGAGATATTTGGAACTCTCCCCCGTTTAATATCTTAACTCCTTCTATTGTTAAGATATTACTGCCGATACCGGATATTTTTGCGCCAAGAAAATTAAGAAACTTACATAAACCCTGTACATGAGGCTCTGAAGCCGCGTTAGCTATCGTAGTCTTCCCTTTGGCAAATGCAGCTGCCATTATTGTGTTCTCAGTTGCCATAACACTTGCCTCATCCAAAAAAATATCCGCGCCGTGAAAACCTGTTCTAATTTCTAAATCGTAATCATCTCCAACACTGATACGAGTACCCAGAGCCTCCAGAGCAAGCAGATGTGTATCAACTCTGCGCCGCCCTATTCTATCTCCTCCGGGCTTTGGTAATTTCACTCTGCCGCATCTTAACAGAATAGGTGCAGCAAACAGGAAAGAACCTCTTATTCGACGGCATAACTCGGGATTCAGCTCCATCTTTTTTATAGATAATGCCTTAATTAAATACTCATGATCTCCTGATTTTTCTACCTCTACTCCAATGTCCTTCATGATCACAATCATATCCCGAACATCACCGATATCGGGAACATTCTTGAGCCTGACAGCTTCCTCTGTCAAAAGACACGCCGCCAATATTGCTAACGCCTCATTCTTATTTCCGGCAGGGGTTATTTCTCCTTTTAACCGTTTCCCGCCTTGTATAATCAACCCTTCCTGCATCTCTGTTTCCTCTGATTTTTATTGCCCGCTAATTCTATCACAAGAGCCTTCCCTATGCCAGCCAATTTATTGACATTTTTATAGAACAACATTAGCTTGAAAAAGATTGGTAAATGATGTTATACAAAATAAATGGTACAAAAAAACAAAAATTTGCTATAATGATGAGTAGTAATAAGTTAAGGAAAGAAAATGGTTAGAAATCGTAATCAAGTTATAAGTTATTTAAAAAAATTCAGAGAAGAAAAGACTTCCAAGTATCATATTGAACGTATTGGGGTTTTTGGGTCAGTTGCAAAAGAAACTGCTAGTGAAAAGAGTGATTTAGATATTGTAGTAAAGCTTAGCAAACAAGATATGTTTGATATCATTGGAATAAAACAAGATTTAGAAGAAGGCTTAAATGTTTCTGTAGACGTAGTTAGTTACAGAGAGCGAATGAATGCATTTTTAAAAAAAAGAATTGATGAGGATGCAATTTATGTATGACAAAAACCTTGCCAATGAAATACTGCTGAAGCTATCTACGATATATGCGAAAATAAAATTAAGGCATTGAAAGATACTCTTAAATTGATTCTATCTGATATTGAAGAATAATCCTATTGAGTGTAACAAAACACTATCCCTGCCTATAACCTAAAGCACTAAAGAGAGCTTTTGCCTTATCCAATGTCTCTTGATATTCGCTTTCCGGATCAGAATCGGCAACAATTCCTCCTCCTACTTGAAAATGAACTTCGTTCTTTTTGGCAACTAATGTACGGATCAGTATATTCAAATCCATCTCACCGGAAAAGCTTAAATATCCAAGAGAGCCTGTATATATTCCTCTTCTTGTCGGTTCAAGCTCCTCGATTATCTCCATAGCCCTGATCTTTGGCGCACCGGTAATAGACCCTCCTGGGAAGCACGCATTTAACAGGTCAATCCTGTCCTTTCCCTTACTTAATCTGCCACTGACAGTAGATGTTGTTTGAAACACCGTAGGATATTTCTCAACATCTCTTTTGCTTTCCAGACATACGGATCCGTATTCACATACACGACCTATGTCATTTCTCTCAAGATCAACAATCATCACAAGCTCCGCCTTGTCCTTCTCGCTGTTTAATAGATCATTCTTTAATCTTTCGTCCTCTTCTTCTGTTTTTCCTCTTGGTCTTGTTCCTTTCATTGGCCTCGTTCTAACAACGCCATTCCTTAAATAAAGAAATCTTTCAGGAGAGGCGCTTACGATAGATTCCTCTCCAAAATTCAGAAAGCCCCCAAAAGGAGCAGGATTTATTTTAGTAAGACGTTTATACAATTCAAAACTGTCCATGTCTAAATTACATGTGAACCGCTGAGATAAATTCACCTGATATATGTCGCCTGCAGCAATATACTCCTTTATCCTATCCACAGTGTTTAGATAAGAAGCTTTTGTAAAATTGGAAAGGATATCTCTCCCGTTAATAATAGAGGGGGAAACAATGGAGTTATTGAACTTTTTGCCTTTTAATGCCCTTAACCTGCCTAAAACCGATTTCAGCCTTTCTTCTGCTCTCTTCTCTCTTTTAATACCTTTCTCAGGAAAACCTGTTGATACTATATAAAACTTGTTTTGGCTATAACTATACGCAATTACCAAATCATAAAAAGCCAGACAGCAATCAGAAATATTAATATCATAGGAAAAATATCCTACGCCTCCTCCACAAAAAGGTATTGGAGAAATGGTGTTTTCTATTTGATAATCAGATAATGTCTCTCTTATAACTTCCGGTACATCTGCGTTTTTCAATACATCTGAGGAATCTCTACGCACAACTTTAACGTCTGATCCTTTTGACGTTACCAAAAGAAATGGATCCCATCCCATAAAAGCGTACTCGCCAAGCCCATATTCATGCGTTCCGCTGTCCAGAATAAACGAATAGTCGGATGCCCTAAATATCTCATACACTTGGATAGGAGAAAAATCTAATTTTATCTCTTCAATTAGCAGTATCATTTTTAATTTGCATTCTCCGATAGCTTTGCGCTATAATGTTATAAACTAATAAGCCAACTAAAACAAGGAGGGAAGAGAATGGTAAGTGAAGCGAAACTCTACTCGGTGAGAATAGGCAAGAAGGAAGATCACGTATTTAAGGGAAAAGGCGCAAGACAAGCTGCTTTAAAGGCTGCCTCCAGAGGGCTAAAAGACACTGACGGTCTCATTAAATTAAGAGAGCACGGCAAGAAAAAAGACGGCAAATGGAGAATACACATATTTGAAGGTTCTGTAAAGAAGGTCGCTAAACCTGCCAATGCACCTGATTGGATGCCGGCTACAATAAACAAACCTGTTGTAAAAAAACTTCGCGTTGAAAAATTAGATAAAATATAATACGAAATTATTTCATAAGAAAAATAGTTAGCTCCGACCAAAAGTCGGAGCTTTTCTATTAATGGGAAAGAGTAAGAATTTCCGTACTGTTATCTGTAATAACTACAACGTGTTCAAACTGCGCCGACAGGCTGCCGTCAACGCTGACAGCCGTCCATCCGTCTGAAAGTACCTTCGTTTGATATGATCCTGCATTTATCATAGGCTCAATTGCTATAACCAGTCCTTTTTTGAGAGTCATACCCGTGCCTGTCCTGCCAAAGTGCTGAACTTGCGGGTCTTCATGAGGACTAGATCCTATGCCGTGACCGACAAAATCTCTTACAACGGAAAAACCCTGTTTCTCAACGTATGTCTGAATAGCGTTACCAATGTCACCTAATCTATTATTCTCTACCGCTTCGCTAATACCAATATCCAATGCCTTCCTTGTAACTTTAATAAGATTTTTCGCATAAGAAGATATCTCTCCAACGGGATAAGTAATTGCTTTATCCCCATAATAACCATTCTTACAAACACCAACATCTATGGTTATTATATCGCCTTCTTTCAATATATCATTTTTCCCGGGTATTCCGTGAACTACTACATCATTAACAGAAGCGCATATGCTGTTTGGATATCCTTTAAATCCCAAAAAAGACGGAACTGCATCAAAACTTCTAATATAGTCTTCAGCTAATCCATCTAAATAAAGAGTGGAAACACCGGGTTTAACATGTTCGGAAATATAATCCAAAGTTTGCGCAGTTAACCGACAATTTGCGCGTATAAGCTCAATCTCTTCTGCCGACTTGTAATAAACCATAGCCTATTGTTGTTCCCGCGCAATAATATTCAGCATTCTTTCAGAGGCTTTAATGGCTGCTATGATCTGATCGGAATCAACTCCGATAGTTTTAAAAACTTTGTCCTTAGCAGACCATACTATCAATGTTTCAACCAAGGCGCTTGTTTTCCCTCCTGGAGGAATCCTAACTTCATAATCAATTAATTTT
>DAOVHI010000148.1 GCA_030671985.1 bacterium | reverse complement strand
TCCGATGATAATTATTCCTGTAAGGCCTGGTCGTAATATCGCAACGATTATTGAAGTCGCTACGAAAAATCACAGATTAAGGAGAACGGGTATTTTTACAGCGAAACAGCTGGATGAAGAATTAATTAGTATGTCAAAAAAACAAATAGTAAATTAAGAAAGGAAAAGGTATATGCGTAAGCCATTAATGACTGCAAATTGGAAGATGAATAAGACCGTGAGTGAGGCAGTGGGTTTTGCAAATAATTTAAAGTTAGTATTGAGAGACGCACAAGATGTTGAAGTTGTTATATGTCCAACTTTTGTTGCTCTAAGCGAAGTTAGTAAAATACTGGAAGGCAGCAGCGCAAAATTAGGCGCTCAAAATGTATATATGCAGGAGAATGGTGCGTACACAGGAGAAGTATCGCCTTTAATGTTAAAGGAGCTGGGCTGCAAGTATGTTATAATAGGTCATTCTGAGAGGAGAGAATATTTTAAGGAAGATAACGAATTAATTAATGCTAAGTTAAAGTTAGCATTAAAATATCAGTTGCGCACAATTTTGTGTGTCGGGGAAACTCTCGCAGAATATCAAAACAACCAAACTATTGATATTGTGAAAGCAGAAATTAGAGAAGGTTTAGCTGGTGTAGATAAGGAGCAAATGGGTCGAGTGACTATTGCCTATGAGCCGATTTGGGCTATTGGGACAGGGAAAACCGCTACTCCGAATGATGCGAATAAAGTTCATAAGATCATAAGAAAAATTATATCGGATATGTTTGATATTAAAACCGGCGAAAAAATGAGAATACAATATGGAGGCAGTGTAAAACCGGATAATATAAGTGCTTTGATGGAACAATCCGACATAGACGGGGCTTTAGTAGGTGGAGCAAGTTTGTCTGTGGAATCATTTATAAAAATAATCAATTATGGTAAAAAAGACTGAAATGGAAATAATAGTTGTTATAGAAAATACACTTGGTTTGCATGCGAGGCCAGCAGCTTTATTTGTCCATCTTGCTAATAAATTTCAATCGGAGATTTTTGTAGAAAAAAAAGGACAAAAAGTAAATGGGAAAAGCATCATGGGAATAATGACTCTGGCTGCAGGCAAAGGGCAGGAAATAACTATAACAGCAGATGGAAATGATTCTGAGGAAGCTGTGAAGGCTTTAGAAAAATTACTTAAAGACAAGTTTGGAGAGGAGTAAACTACATTGTTGAACGGAATTCCTGTATCGCCCGGCATAGCAGTTGGTAAGGTTCTATTATTGGATAATAGAATATCTGCTGTGCCAAAGTATAAGATTAACAAAGGTAAAATAGAAAAAGAGATAATTCGTTTTACAAGGGCGATTAACAAAACTAAAAAAGAGCTTATACGAATTCAGAAAAAATTTATTGACAAGGTTGGAGAAGTGCATGGCGTTATCTTTGACGCGCATCTGTTAATTCTAGAGGATTCATCATTAATAGAAAACACTATAGTTCAAATGAGAGAGACACAACACAATGCAGAATTTGTTTTTTCACAGATTCTAGAAAAAGCAGCGAAGAGTTTTTCTGTCGTTGATGATGAATATATAAAAGAACGTGTAGTGGATATAAACGATGTTGGCAGGCGTGTTCTTAAAAATCTTTTATCCAGAAAGCATGTAGATCTGTCTAACCTAAAAGATAAAGTTGTGCTTATAAGCCATGATCTTTCTCCATCGGACACTGCCCAAATGAACAAAGATAAAGTTATAGGATTTGCAACTGAGATGGGAGGAAGGACTTCGCACACGGCAATCATGGCAAGAACATTGGAGATACCGGCTGTTGTTGGGGTAAGTGATATTACTCAAAATGTGATTACAGGGGATACTATTATTATAGATGGTGTTAAAGGAACGGTAATAGTAAATCCTCCTCCATCCGTTCTAGAAAAATACTTAAAGAAGCGGATAGATATCAAGTCATTAGAAAAAAAGCTCTCAAAGCTTAGATATGTACGCGCAGATACGCTTGATGGGAAAAAGATATTACTGGCGGCAAATATAGAATCACAAGACGAAGTTCATTCAATAGCAATACATGGTGCAAATGGGATAGGGCTTTATCGAACAGAATTTCTCTACTTAAATAGAAAGAGTATTCCCAGCGAAGAAGAACAATTTAGTGCTTATAAATTTGTTGCTCAAAAAATTAATCCGCAGAATGTTGTTATAAGAACTCTTGACCTTGGAGGAGATAAATTTGTGTCAGAATTGGGGATAGCAAAAGAGATGAGTTCATTTTTGGGATTGAGAGCTATTAGATTTTGCCTGAAACATCCCGATATATTCAAGGTTCAGTTACGGGCTATTCTAAGAGCAAGCCACTACGGGAGTGTGTCAATAATGTTCCCTATGATATCAGGATTGTCAGAACTAAGAGAGGCAAAAGCGCTTGTTGAGGGGGTAAAAAGGGAACTGGATAGGGAGAATCTTCCATATGACAAGAATATTAAAATCGGAGCTATGATAGAAGTGCCTTCCGCGGCATTAATAGCTAAATAAAAGACGTAGTTCCATAAAGTTGTTAATTTTAGAAAAAAACATTCAATTAAAAATTGAATTTCTTCCTTAGTAATAATTCCGATATTTATATCATTCATATAGAATGGATAGAGCAACTGGTCAAGACGCCCAATACTGATTGCCAATCCTCCATCTTCTAGTCCACATATAAGATGATTGAAATATACCAATTGGAGGGCTTCTTTAAAGTTTTTTGGTGGATTTTCAGTAATTTTTGAGCAAATTTCTGATATCTCTACAAGTTCCTTATGTCTTTCAGAATTTTTTTCTTTTTCTGCCATTTTTCTCGCTAAAGATGAAAATCTTTTTATAAATGATTTG
>DAOVHI010000115.1 GCA_030671985.1 bacterium | reverse complement strand
CCGCCATTTGGTCTCCATCAAAATCCGCATTAAATGCAGCACAAACCAAAGGATGGACTCCTATTGCTTTCCCTTCAATAAGAACAGGCTGAAATGCCTGTATGCCTAATCTATGCAATGTTGGAGCCCTGTTAAGTAAAACAAAACGATCCTTTATCACTTCATCAAGAATGTCCCAAATTTCTGCTTCTGCTCTTTCCAGCATCTTCTTTGCATTTTTTATAGTATTTATTATTCCCTTCTCTCTTAACTTTCCAATCACAAACGGTTCAAATAGTTCTAATGCCATGCGCTTAGGCAACCCGCATTGATGCAGCTTTAATTTTGGCTCAACGACAATGACTGATCTTCCAGAATAATCAACACGTTTTCCCAAAAGATTTTGCCTGAACCTACCCTGCTTTCCGCCCAACATGTTGCTAAGAGATTTAAGGGGACGATTGCCGTGTCCAACTACTGTCCTGCCATGTCTGCCATTATCAAATAGGGCGTCAACCGCTTCCTGCAACATTCTCTTTTCATTTCTAATAATTACACCTGGTGCGCCTAGCTCCAGAAGCCTCTTTAACCTGTTATTCCGATTAATAACTCTTCGATATAAGTCATTTAAATCCGAGGTCGCAAAACGTCCTCCATCTAAAGGCACTAAAGGTCTTAAATCCGGAGGGATAACGGGAATAATATCCATAATCATCCATTCAGGCCTGCTGCCGGAGGTGCGAAAGGCTTCAACAACCTTTAATCTCTTGTTAATTTTTTTCTTTGTCTGCTTAAAAGTCGTTTTCCTCTCTTTTTCCCTTAAACTCTCTGCAAGCTTATCCAAATCCATATCTTGCAGCATTTTTTTAATGGCTGAAGCTCCCATCTCTGCATAAAATCCATTACCAAATTTTTCTCTATATTTATCATACTCATCATCACTTAGAAGCTGATACTTTCCTAAAGAAGTCTTTCCAACGTCCATCACTACGTAACTCTCATAATAGAGAATCTTCTCTATGTTCTTCAAACTTAAATCAAGTAGCGTACTCATATAACTTGGCACAACCTTAAAAAGCCAAACATGAGCTACTGGTGAAGCAAGACTTATATGTCCCATACGCTGACGCCTTACTTTAGATTGTGTAACCTCCACGCCGCATCTATCGCAAATCACCCCTTTGTGCCTAACCCTCTTATACTTACCACAGTAACATTCCCAATCTTTTGTTGGACCAAAGATTCTCTCACAAAAAAGCCCATCCTTTTCAGGCCTAAATGTTCTATAATTTATAGTCTCAGGCTTTCTAACTTCCCCTTTAGACCATAACTTAATCTCTTCAGGAGAAACTAAGCTAATAGATATGGGTTCAGTCGTATCTGTTCTGCTTTGAAATTCCTCTGAGTTGCCCAGCTGCCATTTTTGAAAAGCAATATCAGAAAACATATGAGTTTTTTTGGACTTTACAAGCTTAACTCCCAAACCTAAACCTTGTAATTCTTTCAATAAAACATTGAAAGACTCAGGTATTCCGGATTGAACTGTATTCTCTCCCTTCACAATGCTTTCATATATCTTCATTCTGCCGACAACATCGTCACTTTTCACTGTAAGCAATTCCTGTAAAGTGTGAGCAGCACCATATGCTTCTAACGCCCACACCTCCATCTCGCCAAAACGCTGTCCTCCAAACTGAGCCTTCCCGCCTAAAGGCTGTTGTGTGACTAACGAATACGGACCTGTGGCACGAGCATGCATCTTATCGTCTACGAGATGTGACAATTTCATCATGTAAATATAACCAACAGTTATCTTGTTATCAAATGGCTCTCCTGTCATCCCGTCATATAAAACAACCTGACCATCTTCAGGCAACCCTGCCTTTTTAAGAAGTTGTTTTATTTCCGATTCTCTAATTCCATTAAAAACAGGAGTCGCAATCTTTATACCCAAAACCTTAGCTGCCCACCCAAGATGCGTTTCTAAAATCTGCCCCACATTCATTCTTGAAGGAACGCCTAAAGGATTGAGTAAAATTTCCATTGATGTTCCATCCGCTAAATGGGGCATATCTTCCTCCGGCAATATCTTTGCAATCACACCCTTATTGCCATGTCTACCGGAAACTTTATCTCCTTTTGAAATTTTCCTCTTACTGCCAATATAAATCATTATATGTTTTATTACGCCAGGGGAAAGCTCATCCCCCTTCTTAATCTTTGCTACTTCCGATTTTCTCTCTTTCCCGAGAGACTTTAGTTTTATCTCAAAGCTTTCAATTAATGTAAGGATTTTCTTGCTGATACTGTTATTCTTAAGTCTAAGTTCTTTCAAATATTTAACAGGAATATTGCTTATATCTTCCTTTTTAGCTTTCTGTCCAGCAGAGAGAAAGATTTTTCCATTTTTATTAATCAGATCCTCAACTATTACCTTCCCCTTGATAAGACTTTCAAGTGTTTCAATCAAATTATCCTTAGCCTTGCTAATCTCTTCATCAATTTTGCACTCAATATCCTTTATAGCCTTTATCCCCAAACTATCAATGTCGTCCTTATCACGTCTTGACAATATTCTAACCTCTGTAACTATCCCTTCTACACCAATGGGAACAGTTAAAGATGTGTTAAGCACGTCACCAGCTTTTTCTCCAAAAATTGCTATTAATAATTTTTCTTCAGACGTTAGACCTGTTTCACTCTTAGGAGTCACTTTCCCTACCAATATATCTCCTGTTTTTACATGTGTCCCAATTCGTACAATCCCATGTTCGTCCAGATTAGCCAACTCTTGTTCACCAACATTAGGTATATCTCGAGTAATCTCTTCTTTTCCAAGTTTCGTCTCTCTGGCTTCTACTTCTAATTCCTCAATATGAATGGAGGTGCAAATATCGTCCCTAACCAGTTTTTCGCTAATGACAACAGCATCTTCAAAATTATATCCTCTCCATGGCATAAACGCTACCAACACATTTCGCCCCAAAGCTAATTCTTTATTATCAGTAGCGGAGGCCTCAGCTATTAGATCATCTTCAGAAACTTTTTCCCCAACTTTAACAATCGGCCGCTGATTAACGCAGGTGCCTTGATTTGATTTTTCAAATTTCCTCAATATGTATTTATCAAAAACCTTCTCATTTTCTTTCGGACGAATAATTATCTTATCAGAACATACCGACTCTACAATCCCTGCTCTCTTAGCAACAACAGCAGAACCGGATCCTTTGGCAACAACACTCTCCATTCCTGTGCCAACCAGTGGAGCCTCTGGTTTTAAAAGAGGAACTGCCTGCCTCTGCATATTTGACCCCATAAGAGCTCTGTTCGCATCATCATGCTCTAGAAAAGGAATCAATCCTGCAGCTACACTAATTATTTGATCAGGAGAGACATCCACAAAATTCACATTTTTTGGAGAAACTTTGCAAAAATCTCCTTTAGATCTGACTGATACCTCAGCGTCAACAAAACACCCTTTTTTATCAATTTTTGCATTAGCTTGCGCAACAACATTTTTATCGCCAAAATCAGCAGACAGCCAAACCACTTCATTAGTTACTCGACCATCGACAACTTTCCTTGCGGGTGTTTCTAGTAACCCAAGCTTATTAATCCTTGTATATGTAGCTAGAGAGACTATCAACCCAATATTTGGCCCCTCAGGTGTTTCTATAGGACAAATGCGTCCATAGTGTGTTGGATGAACATCCCTGACCTCAAAACCTGCCCTCTCTCTTGTAAGCCCACCAGGTCCTAAAGCACTCAGTCTTCTTTTGTGAGTAAGTTCTGATAGAGGATTTGTTTGATCCATGAATTGCGACAATTGTCCACGCGCAAAAAAATCATTCACTGTCGAAGAAATTAACCGTCCGTTAATTAAATTATGAGGCATAACAGTATCCGGCTCCTGAAATGCGATTCTTTCTTTCACAGATCTCTCTAACTTAGAAAGCCCTATTCTAAACTGGGCTTGTAATAATTCTCCAACAGTTCTAACTCTTCTATTCCAAAGATGGTCAATATCATCCTCTTCTTCTTTGTTGTATTTTGCCAGAAGCAAATAATTGATTGTTTTTACTATGTCTTCTTTATCCAATGTCGCCTTATCCAAGGAATAATTAAGCCCTAATTTCTGATTTAGCTTATACCTCCCAACTTGCGAAAGATCATATCTTCTGGGATTATAAATAATATCCTTAAAATAATTCTCGGCAGTGTCTATTGTAAAATGATCGCTTGGACGCAGTCTTTTATATATTTCCACGAAAGCTTCTTCTTTTGATTTCCTGGGATCTTTTGCGAGTGTATTTATAATAGACATATCTTTGCCGGACATTTCTATTATACTTATGCTTTCAATTTTAAATGCTAATATTTTCTTAGCAATAGGAAGCGTTATTCTTTCTTTACTCTCTGCTATGATCTCCCCTGTATTTTTATCAACTACATCTTCTGCCAGAATTTCACCAACAAGATCATCAGACATTGTCTTATCTGTAATTATCTTCTTCTTGCAAT
>DAOVHI010000085.1 GCA_030671985.1 bacterium | reverse complement strand
CGATAATCATAGCGTCGTTTTCATCTGCCAATCTTAAAACATCGCCAAGAGATCGCAGGGCCAGCACACCTTTTTTGGCAACATCAGGGAGAGGATAGGTCATCGCTTCAGTCAGTTTGGTGGCCAACACTGACTGTGTAGTTTTGGGACAGGCAAGTTTGAACAGCCCGCATCCAGATCGCATCGCCGCCTTTGCTGTTAGCTCGGCCGCTCCTGTCATACCGGTTGATCCAGCCAGAGCCAGCACTCGTCCAAAATCTGTTTTATGTCCATCAATTTTTTGACCGGAAACCCTAATAATCTCACATCCTCGTTCTGCTAAAGTATATGTCAAAAATACTTATATTGGAGATGCTCCGTTAAAGGTATATACAGATGATGCAAAAGAACTAATTAAACATATGAAGATGGAGAAAAATGGATATTATCCTATCCATGGAAATAAAAAAAAGACATTTAGTCAACCATCTGGAATTGAAATTTCATGGGGTATAATCCATGGATGGTTCTGGGATAAGATTCCTCAAAAGAGAATAACAGCTTTGTTATTAAAGGCAGAATCCTTATATTTAGATAAAAGATATAAAAATGCAATAGTGCAGTGTAAAAAAGCTCTCATGATAGACCAAGATAACAAGGATGCTCAAAAATTAATGGCAAAATTAGTGGAAGAACAGCGTAAAGCAAAAGAATGGGCAGAGAAACAGATAACTTTGGAAAAGCAAAGGCAGAAAAAAATATCAGAATTATTAGCGGAAGCAAATACTTTATATTTAAATAAGAAATGTGATGATGCTATAGCAAAATGCAGAGAGGTTCTAGCGATAGATTCGGATAATAAATCTGCTCAAAAATTGATTGCGAGAGAAGAGAGGGCTAGAGCAGAAAAAGAAAAAACTAGGAAGCTGGAGGAAGAGAGAATTAGAACAGTAAGGAAAAATACAGCAGATTGGTTCGGTATTTCACCAGCAAATGTAACACCCGAACAAATTCGTCAATACATAAGACAAAAAGCAGAAAAAGAAAAAGCTAGAGAAAAAGTCAGAAAAAACAGAATAGCTGAAATAAAGAGCATGGCGAAAAGTTTATATTCAGCTAAAAAATATGGTGATGCTATAGCAAAATGTATGCAAATTTTAAAGATAGATCCAAATAATACATATGCTCCTAGAATGATTAAAAAAGCAGAAGAAAATTTAGAGAAGGAGAAAGCAAAAAAAATAGAAGAACAGCGTAAAAAAGATTTAATAGCAAAAGGGTGGAACCCGTCTGGAAAGTTTAAGAATGCACATCTAGGAATGACAAAAGAAGAGGTAAGTAATACTATTACGATGAATAAAAAACTTTGGTTTGATAATTTTAGGTTAAGAGACAAATATTGGAAAAACAAAAATAATTACGATAATCCTATGAAGTTTGTCCCAATAGGAACGCACTCAGTGGATGTTCATTTTTCTTATCATGACGGAAAGTTATATAAAATTATACTAGTAACCCCTGAAAGAACAGCTGATTATATAAATTCCCTAGTTCAAGAAGAATTAGATTTCTTTTATGATGTATTCAAAAAGAAATTCGGAGAACCTACATATCATCATGAATCAATAATTTTGGGGAAAATGCATGAGTTAAATAAAGAAGCATGGAATCTTTTAGGTAACACTCTAAAGGGAAAATCCAGTGAAACACATATTAAATCAGAATATCCCAGAAAAAAAATAAACTTGTTTGATTTTAAAGACAATTACTATGTCTTTATTTATGGATGGGAAGACAAAGATACTAAGAGATATATTGCGCTAAGTTCCTCGGATTTTGAATATGGAATATCTGTTCTTATTATTGATAATAAACTTGAGAAAGCAAAAGAAGCACAAGAAAAAAAGCATGAAGATTCGGAAAAGCATAAAGCGTTAGAAAATTTTTGAAAGACCAGATAATGGAATGGGATTCTTATGGCTCAATATATAAAATGCCCAAATTGCGGATATGCAGGAATAACCAAGAGAGTTAGCTGGGATGGAGCTGGTTGTTTAATTTCAATAATATTATTAATATGTTTTGTTATTCCTGGAATAATTTATATTATTTGGCGTGATAGCAAGGCAGGACAATTATGTTGCCCAAAATGCGGCAACACCAACATAGTAAGGACTTCTGAAGCAGAGACTACTGTAGATGATGCGATTTCCAATCCTTTCTTCAGGGATTTATTTGATAAAGGGCAGCGAGCTATAGATAATGAAGACAAAAAATGGAAAATTAAAAAACCAAATGGTAATATTTACGGACCAGTTGATACAGAGACTCTACGCGGATGGATTCAAGAGAAAAAAGTTTTAGCATATCACTGTATTACAGAGATAAAACAAATAAAGAAATGCCCATTTTGTGCTGAAGAGATAAAGAAAGAGGCAATCGTTTGCAGATATTGTAGAAGAGACCTCCCAAAGCAAAGTTGAATCTGAAATTAAAAAATGAGCGAAACTTAAAACAAAGCAAGAAAGGTAAGTAATGAATTCAATCGAATATTTTAATCGTTGGTTTGTTAATCCTATCAATAAACTAAAAGATTTACCTGAAGGAGATGGAGGGTTTGCTGCATTTATGGTTGCAATTCCTTTATATGAAAGATATATAATTGGAAAATTAAAGCTAGCCGGCAAATGTTCTGATAAAGAATCGGTAAAAAAAGAAATATCAAAAGATTTAAAGATGAACGATAAGCAAAGATGCATCTTTTGGGAAATGCTTAGAAACGGATTTATGCATCAAAGCATGCCGAAAAAAGGCAAAACAAAATACATGTTTAGCTCCTCATTCTCTGCTATTCCGGAATTTAAAAAACTCAATAATAATGAAGATTTTATCTGTTTGGATCCATGGAAGTTTTCAGAGCGTGTTTTAAATAAATTTTTAAAAGAACCAGAATTAATAACTGCTTCAGAAAGTTATCCTTTGGCATCAATATTTGTAATGCCTAATGATATTAAGAACGAGAATTTGTCAACTGCATCTGGAGATGCACCTTGTTTTTAAGTAAAATGACGAAAAAAATTCAAAATTCAAATGACAAAAAATTTAACACGGAAACGATAGAGGGTTACAATGAGATTTTAAGAGATATTCGGAGTCTGCTTGAGAAAGCTACTTATCAGGCTTACAAGGCAGTTGATAATCTTCGAGTTCAAACATATTGGCAAGTAGGTGAGCGGATTGCAAGAGGTGAGTTGGAACATAAAGAAAGGGCTGATTATGGAGAAAATGCCATTGAAAGATTATCCACTGATTTAGGGTTTCAGAAAAGAGACATCTATCGGATGTTGCAATTTTATAAGACCTATCCAATTGTGACATCACTGATGTCACAATTAAGTTGGACTCACTACACTGTTCTAATTACAATTAGCGATGGGAAAGAGCGTCGGTTCTATGAGCTTCAGACTATTCAAAGCAGTTGGAGCGTTCGACAATTAAAAAAGAATCTTGCAGAAAATCTTTATAAGCGAACTCTAAAAGAGAAAGAGATTACCACAACTATTTCTTTCCCCTTAACCCCTATTCTTCCTGAGCAAGTCTTTAAGGACACCTATAATTTTGATTTCCTCCAGCTTCGGAATGGTCATAGTGAAAGACAATTAGAAGAAGGATTGTTGGCTAATGTAGAAAGATTACTACTGGAGTTTGGGCCTGATTTCTCTCTTACAGGCCGCCAGCGTAAGATTATCATTGACCAAGAGATTCATACAGTCGATCTTGAGTTTTATTATCGAGGCATCCCTTGTATTATCTTAGTGGATTTAAAGATAGGTAAATTCAAAAGCGAATATGTTGGGCAGATGAATAAATACCTTAACTACTACCGAGAAAACAAGATGTATCTATGGGAAAAGTCACCTGTAGGCTTGATTATCTGTGAATATAAGGGCAAGGAAGAAGCACACTATGCCTTAGGTGGCTTGAAAAATAATATCTTCGTAGCGGAATATAAGACTAAATTGCCAAGTGAAGAAGAAATTGGAAGTGGGTTGAGCCACAGAATGACAACCAAGATTGCTTCACTTCGTTCGCAATGACAGAAGAGATATGTTAAGATAAAAAAACAAAATTCCCCCTTTGAAGGGGGATTCAGGGGGATGTAAATGACACAAACTGGGCAGTGGAAAAGGACACACATGTGCGGACATGTGAGCAAGAAAGATGTTGGGCAGCGTGTTGTTGTAATGGGATGGGCGAGAAAATTACGCGACCATGGAGGCGTGCTGTTTATTGATCTTGCGGATAGAGAGGGGATTGTACAGATCATATGCAACCCCGATGTTAATGCAGAGACACATAAGACAGCAAGCAGTATAAGAAACGAATGGGTTATTGCGGTAAGCGGAGAAGTGAAGAACCGAACTTCCGATACGATCAATCTTGGTATTCCAACTGGAGAAATAGAAATATTCGCAGAAGAGATAAAGGTATTTTCAAAATCAAAGGCTCTGCCATTTGAAATTGCAGATAACATAGACACAGCAGAGGATATAAGGTTAAAATACAGATATCTTGATCTGCGTCGTCCATCTATGTTGAAAAATTTAATCATAAGACATGAGGTATATAAGGCAACAAGAGATTACCTGTCAAAAGAGAAATTTATAGAGATAGAAACACCTATACTTACAAAAAGCACTCCTGAGGGAGCAAGAGATTATCTTGTTCCAAGCCGCGTTCATCCGGGCAATTTTTTCGCTTTACCTCAATCTCCGCAGGTATTCAAACAGATTCTGATGGTTTCCGGTGTGGATAAATATTTTCAGATCGCTAAATGCTTTAGAGATGAAGATCTTCGGGCTGACAGACAGCCTGAATTTACTCAAATAGATATAGAGATGTCGTTTGTGGATGAAGAAGATATCTATAAACTAACGGAGGGGCTGGTGTCGCGTATTTTCAGCAAAGTTCTGGATATAAAAACAAAAACACCTTTCAAGAGATTTACCTATAAAGATGCGATGGACATATATGGAACTGATAAACCAGACATCCGGTTTGGACTTGAGTTTATAAATCTTGGAGATGTTTTTAAAAACACCTCATTTAACGTGTTTAAAAAGGTTCTTGAGAGTGGCGGACAAATAAAAGCAATAAACATTAAAAACGGGGCTCAATTCTCTTTAAAAGAAATGGAAAATCTTACTTCAATTGCGGCTACGGGCGGTGCGAAGGGAATGGCATGGATAAAAGTTTCTGCTGAGGGGATGAAGTCGCCTATAATTAAGTTTTTTAAAGAAGATGAAATTAATTTACTTGTAAAGAAAATGCATGCGGAAACAGGAGATCTACTTGTATTTGTTGGCGATACTCCGGAGATTGTTGCTAATTCGTTAAAAGAAGCGAGAAACTATCTTGGGAAAAAGATGGGTCTTATGGACGAAAACAAGTTTAAATTTGTCTGGGTAACGGATTATCCGTTATTGAAATGGAATAAAGAAGAGGAAAGATATCAGTCGGAGCATCATCCGTTTACAGCGCCAAGGGAAGAAGATATTCCTTTATTTGATACTGCTCCTGAGAAAATAATGTCTAGATCCTATGATTTAGTGCTAAATGGAATAGAAATATGCAGCGGCAGTATAAGAATTCATTCCAGAGAGATACAGGAAAAAGTTTTTGAGCTTTTGGGAATTGATAGGGAAGAGGCAAAAAAAAGATTTGGTCATTTGCTTGAGGCGTTTGATTATGGAGTTCCGCCGCATGGGGGTATTGCTCCCGGACTGGATAGGCTTATAATGCTTATGACTGGAAGCAAATCACTTAGAGATGTGATTGCGTTTCCTAAAACTCAAAAGGCCACTTCTCTCATGGATGGTTCTCCGTCAAAGGTGGCTGAAAATCAGTTGAAGGAATTACACATTAAAATGATAAATAAAATCCCATGAAGAATATGAAGAAAAAGAAGTTATTGTATCGCTGGTTGCTTGGAATAGTCGTGTACTTTACGCTTGTAGGCTCATTAATT
Source organism: bacterium (assembly GCA_030671985.1). Taxonomy (GTDB): domain Bacteria; phylum JAHJDO01; class JAHJDO01; order JAHJDO01; family JAHJDO01; genus JAHJDO01. The sequence continues at coordinate 284 of DAOVHI010000085.1, read as the reverse complement.
CCCGCTATTAAAGTGCATAGAATAGATATTAAAGAATCGGACATTGCAAAATATGATATTTTTTCTCCGTGTGACTTCTCCGTCGTAGATAAGAAAGAGAAGGATGCTTCTCCGCAATATAAAATGATATCTAAAGGAGAGAACATAATAAGAAAAGGAGAAAAAGTCACAAAAGAACAATCAGAATACATAAGCGCTCTGAACCTGTTTTTGGGGAAATCACGTCTCAATCGGCTTAAACAGATTGCAGGGGTATGTCTCTCGTTTCTCATAATTATCTTTAT
>DAOVHI010000028.1 GCA_030671985.1 bacterium | reverse complement strand
AGTCCGAGAGTGCTAAATTTGAGCATAAAATAACAATTGGATTGACTTTTGTCAAGCTGAAAAAAATTAGAGACACTTCTAATTTCCGTTAGTTTGACAAAACATACACTAGAAGTTAAACTGCATAAACTAAAGCGTGGTGGGTAATAGGGGACCGTATGTATGAAACAGGTTAAGCTTGGAAGTTCAGAGGAACAAGTTTCCGAGATGTGTCTTGGGACGATGATGTTTGGTAGAAGATGTGATGAAAAAGAATCAGACAGGATACTATCATTTGCTCTGGATAGCGGAGTTAATTTTATTGATACTGCTGCGATGTATGGCGAGGGAAAAACAGAGAAAATACTTGGACGCATAATTGGAAACAAGAGAAAAAATCTCTTTATAACCACAAAAGTTCACAAAGGAATAGATAGTAAAAGCATTCTTGAAAGCATAGATGAGAGCCTCAAGAGACTTCAAACAGATTATATTGACCTGTATTTGATCCACTGGCCAAAAGAAGGGATGAATCCTGAAGAAATTATGGAGGCTCTTAACAAGGTTACTGAAAGCGGGAAAACACGTTTTATAGGCTGTTCTAATTATCCAGCATGGCTGTTTACGCATTCCAATTGCATTGCTAAATTGAGAGGATGGAAAACATTCATCAATCATCAGGTTTGTTATAACCTGATTGAGAGAGGAATTGAGGTTGAAGTACTTCCGCAGGCAGCAGCGGAAAATATAGCAATAACTAGTTACAGGCCTCTGGCGCTTGGATTACTAACCGGAAAATACAAGCCCGAACAACCTATACCCGATGATTCACGCGGATATAATGACTGGCGGATTTCAACATGGCTTGAAAGATATAAGGTTGGAATATTGAATTTTTTCCAATTTGCAAAAGATCGCGAACTAACACCTGCTCAACTAGCTATATCATGGGTTCGTAAATCTCGCGGTATAACCTGTCCGATTGTTGGAGTCAGCTCCCTAAATCAGCTAAAAGAAGGCATAAAAGCATTTGATTTTAACCTGTCGGATCCAGAGTATAAAGAAGTAACAGACATGTTTGATACCTCAGTAAAAGAAGAATCAGGCGGAGAGTATAAAAATTTACGACGAAATCTTTCCCTTTTAAAGTGAGAAATATATAAGTGTGCAGCTTTTTCGCAAATATAGATACTGTTTTATTTTACGCTATAAATCATGGTTGGCAAAACAAGTTCTTTGACATGATCATGCCAATTGTAACAGAAGTAAAATACTGGAAAATTCCTCTTTTGGCTGCATGGCTATGCTTGATGATATTTGGCGGGAAAAAGGGGAGAATAACAGGAATAGTACTCCTTGTATCGCTTATACTTATAGACCTTTTCAATAGCTATCCTTTAAAATTTCTTTTTGCAAGAATACGTCCCTGCAATGCGCTTCCCAACGTACGTACCCTTGTACCAACTTCAACCAGCTATTCACTTCCCTCATCTCATGCCGCTAATATATTTGGAATAGCAACCATATTGTCAAACAAATACAGAAACCTTAGATTTTGCTTTTTCTTTATTGCGCTTGTTGTAGGCATATCCAGAGTTTATGTCGGAGTGCATTATCCATTTGATGTTTTTGCCGGCGCAGTTGTTGGAATACTTTGCGGATTAGGCGTGCTGAAACTGGAAAAATATATGCTTCAGAGATTTGAAGTTGCACAGTAAAAATTGTTATGATAAACTTTTAAGAATATGACAGCTAAAAAAGAATTAAATTCCTTAAAATCCCCTGTGATTATAGCACTGGATGTAGATAATCCGAAACAGGCTGAAATGCTTGTGGAAGAACTTAAGGATTACGTATCCGTTTTTAAAGTAGGAAGTCAGCTATTTACAAGCCAGGGACCTGATATTATAGATTTTATTCATAACAAAGGCTGTAAGGTATTTTTAGACTTAAAGTTTCATGATATTCCCAACACGGTTGCACTGGCAGTTGGCAATGCCGTTAAAATGGGCGTTTTTATGCTTACAATGCATGCATCCGGCGGAATAGAGATGATGCGTTCTGCGTATGAAGCGGCGCATTCTCAAACCATTCTTTTAGGCGTTACCGTTCTCACCAGCATAGATGAGGAAATTCTAAAAAATGATCTACAGATAGAAATTTCCACAAAAGAACATGTTTCGCATCTTGCAAAAATGGCAAAAATAGCAGGATTGAATGGCGTTGTTGCATCTTCGGAAGAAATAAAATATATTAGGCAAATATGCGGAGAGGACTTTTTGATCGTTACACCGGGCATAAGATTTCAAGATTCGGATAAAGACGATCAAAAACGAACAGCTTCTCCCGCGCAGGCTATTAATGAAGGCGCTGATTTAATAGTAGTTGGAAGATCTATTACTAAAGCTTCCAACCACGAGCACGCAATGGAAAAGGTGATAAAAGAACTTAATGAACGAAGCACCGAAACGAAAACACGTAAGAATTAACGTAAATTTAAAGATCTGCGCTAAGCATGAATATAGAATGGATCTTTGTGACAGCAATGTTGTAGATATTAGTAAAATCGGACTATGTTTCAAAACAGATATTCTCTATCCTGTAGAGGCTGAATTAGAGCTTGAACTGGAATTTCCGCAAGACTTTGGAGCAAAAGAAGAAACCCGCTCTTTTTATGCGCTATCAGAGGTTAGACGAGTTGAAAAAATCGGGAAAAACAGATATCTAACAGGAGTAGAATTTAAAAAAGTTTATCCGCGTTTTAAGAGAAGATTAAATAAATTCTTAAAAATGAAATTGGAGAAGAAAATGCAGGCATGCATAGTCTATTTTTCATTAACAGGAAATACACAGCAGCTAGCTCAAATAATATCACAAGAATTGAAACATAAAAATTTTGAAGTTGATTTAGTGAGATTAGAACCTGTTGACGGAGCCAGTACATTCGCAGGACAGGGCATGACCGCTCTGCAAAGAAAAAGAGTGAATATCGGTGATGTTAATTGTGACCTGAGCATGTATGACATGATATGGTTTGGCTCCCCTGTTTGGGCATTCAGTCCGGCGCCGGCATTAAATACCTATCTGGATAAATGTTACGGGCTTGATGGGAAAAAGGTTGCAGCGTTTTATACATACGGAAGCGGTACGGGAAAGGGTAGAGCCGTGAGAATTGTTAACAAAATGTTAGAACATAAGAAAATAAAATCCCTGCATTCTTTATTAATTGCGCAAAGAGACTTAAAAAATACGCAGGATGTTAATGATAGAGTAAACGAGTTTATGGAAGGAATATTATAATAATGAAACAAACGGAAGTTCTGGATCTCTTTAGAAAATGCGAGGCTCTTCTTGAAGGACATTTTTTGCTCTCTTCAGGTCTTCACAGCAGCCAATATATTCAATGCGCTAAGGTTCTTCAGTATCCGGAGCATGGAACTAAACTTGGGAAAGCGATTGCAGAACTTTTTCAACACACACAATGCGATGTAGTTGTGTCTCCTGCAATCGGAGGAATTATAATTGCACAGGAAGTTGCCAGAGCGCTAGGCATTAGAGCTGTATTTTGCGAAAGAAAAGACGGTAAAATGATTCTTCGTAGAGGTTTTGAAATTAAAAAAGAAGAACAGGTACTCATTATTGAAGATATCGTTACTACAGGCCGTTCAACCGGGGAAGTTATTGCGGCTTTGAAAGATTTTAAATGCCGTATTGTTGGCGTTGGCTCAATAATTGACAGAAGCGAGAAAGCTATCAGCTTTCCTGTAGAATTTAAGAGTTTGGCTAAACTGGTTTTTAAAAATTATAACTCTGATAATTGTTCAATATGCGAAAAAGGTGGAATTCCCTTAGTAAAGCCGGGAAGCAGGAAGAAAACATAAGTTTAGGAGGTATATATATGTTGCGTTATCTAACAGCGGGTGAATCACATGGACAAAGTCTTACAAGTATCCTTGAAGGTATGCCAGCCGGATTGAGAATAAATAAGACAGCGATAAATAGAGAACTTGCAAGAAGACAATCAGGATATGGCAGAGGTAAAAGAATGCAAATTGAGCATGATACCGTTCAAATAACCTCCGGGCTGCGCAGAGGATTGACGCTTGGCTCCCCGATTACAATGACTATAAAAAACAAGGATTGGCAGAACTGGAAAAATGAATCTCCCATAACAAATCCCAGACCGGGACATGCAGATCTTGCGGGTATGCTGAAGTACAATCAATTAGATATAAGAAATATCCTCGAACGGTCAAGCGCCCGCGAAACGGCAGCCAGAGTCGCAGTTGGCGCTGTCGCTAAAAACCTGCTGAGTAAATTCGGCATAGAGGTTACAAGTTGTGTGTGCGAAATTGGCGGAGTAGATGAAAATAAAGAACTAATGAGAGAAAAAATAGACCACGCGCAAAAAAACGGCGATAGCCTGGGAGGCATATTTGAAGTAACAGTAAAGAATGTCCCTGTAGGACTAGGATCTCATGTGCATTGGGACAGAAAGCTGGATGGAAGACTGGCTCGATGCTTGATGAGCATTCAGGGAATAAAGGGCGTTGAAATAGGTCTTGGATTTGCTGTATCAAAAAGCCCCGGTTCTAAGGTACACGATGAAATAACTTATGACTGCAATTTTGAACGTAAGACTAATAATGCAGGTGGAATTGAAGGAGGCATTTCAAACGGAGAGGATATAGTTATTCGCGGAGCAATGAAACCCATTCCAACCCTTAAAAAAGCTCTCAACTCAATAGATATAATTACAAAGAAACCTGTTAAGGCAAAGGTAGAACGTTCCGATGTTTGCGCGGTTTATGCCGCAAGCGTTGTAGGCGAAGCAGTCGTGGCATTTGAAATTGCGAACGCTATGTGCGAAAAATTTGGCGGAGACAGCATTAAAGAGATGAAACGAAATTACAATTCCTACATGAGAGCGATGAGAAAGATTTGAAACTATGAGACTTCAGGTAAGCCCAACGCGGATGGAGGTGTTAAATCTTAGGCGGAGACTTGCGCTTGCAAAGCGTGGGCACAAACTGCTTAAGGATAAACAGGATGAGCTTATGCGCAGGTTTATGATATTTTTGGACGAAAACAAAGCACTCCGCAAAAAAGTTGACGAGGAACTTGGAAAAATATTTAATTTGTATTTGGGAGTATGTTCTCGAACGAACAAAGAATCGTTATACTCTGCAATAAAATATCCTCAAGAGATACCGGAGTTTCTTTCGTCGAAACTAACGGTTCTCAATATAAAAGCGCCGCACATTGAAATAAGCAAACAAGGAAATCCTTTTTCTTATGGATTAAAAGACGCCTCTCCGGATCTCGATATTACATTAAGCATGCTTGGCGCACTTCTTCCTGAAATGTTAAAATTGGCAGAAATAGAAAAACTTATACATTTGATAGCAGATGAGATAAAGAAAACCAGAAGAAGAGTCAATGCGCTGGAATATATACTAATCCCAAATCTGGAAGAGACAATAACCTATATTACGATGAAGCTCGGTGAACTTGAGCTTGCAAACATTGTTCGGTTAATGAAGATCAAGGATATTGCGCGGGCAAAATAATGAGAGTATGTGCACTGGTTCCTAATGCCGGTTTTGGGGCAAGGATGAAAGCCGCCCTTCCAAAACAATATCTTGACCTAGGCAGCAAACCTGTTCTCATTCACACACTAAACATACTCGATAAGACGAAATGCATAGATGAAATCATTCTGATTTCAGGTAAAAAATACATAGAAAAATCGCGCTTGCTGATTCAAAAACACAACATTAGAAAAGTTTCGAAGATTGTCTGCGGAGGCAAAACAAGACAGGAATCAGTTTATAATGGACTTATGGGTATTAAAAATACGCCTGATATTATATTAATTCACGATGCAGTAAGACCATTTATTACGTCTGAGCTTATTCGCAAATCAATAGAAGCCGCTCATAAGCATGGCGCGGCGGTAATAGGGCTTCCTTTATTCGACACAATAAAACTGGTTAAAGATAATTGCATTGAGAAAACCGTTGATAGAAATAATTTATGGCGGGTTCAAACTCCTCAGGTATTTAGATATGATCTAATAAAAACCGCCTATCAAAAAGCTAATAAAAACAAGTTTTCAGGAACGGACGATGCCTCTTTGGTGGAACAATTAAACTATCCCGTTAGGATAGTTCCAGGCTCTGAGACGAACATAAAAATTACAGACCAAAAACAATTTAAATTATTTGGAGGAAATTGCAAATGCGAATCGGAATAGGCTACGATATACACAAATTAGTTATGAACCGTGATCTCATTATAGGCGGAGTGAAGATTCCTTTTATATTCGGATTAGAAGCTCACTCTGACGGAGATGTTCTGGTTCACGCCATATGTGACGGGATTCTTGGCGCACTAAATAAAGGCGACATTGGTCAACATTTTCCGGATGATGACCCACTTTTTGAAGGCATATCCAGCCTCAAATTCCTTGAAGAAATAGATCCTATCTTACGCATGGAGAACATGGAAATTAACAATATTGATACCATCATATTTGCAGAAAAGCCCAAGATGTCGCCCTATATTGATAATATGAAATTGAACATTGCCAAAGCATTAAACACTGAAAAAGATACAATAAGCATAAAAGCTAAAACATACGAACAGCTTGGACCAATAGGAGAGGGAAAAGCTGTCGCTGCACAGGCAATTGTTAGTCTGCATGTCAAAGAGCTATGAATAATAGAGAAATTGCCGAAATATTCCATTCTATAGCTGACATTCTGGAGATTAAGTCCGAAAATCCGTTTAGAATAAGGGCTTATAGAAAAGCCGCGCAGACAATCGAAGATTTGCCCCAATCTATTAAAGATATCCATACTAATGGCAAGCTCTCGGATATACCGGGTATTGGAGAGGGAATTGCCGGAAAAATATCAGAGCTTATACAAACAGAAAAACTTAAAGAATATGAAGAGATTAGAAAGAGTGTGCCTTCCGGATTGCTGGAGATGTTGAATATATCAAGTGTTGGGCCCAAAACAGTTGCCCTTATCTATAAGGAACTTGATATAACAAGCGTTGAAGGGCTTGAGAAAGCAGTAAAAGATCATAAATTGGCAAAATTCCCAGGAATGGGAGAGAAGAAAGAGGAAAACATTCTCCATGGAATTAAAATCCTGCGGGAAACAAAGGAACGAATTCCAATATATGAAGCAGAGGTCATTGCAGAAAACATAATTAGCCTACTAAGAAAAGTGCCGACCGTACAGAACATTAGCATTGCAGGCAGTTTACGCAGACGCAGGGAGACAATAGGCGATATTGATATATTGATTGCTTCTAAAAACTCCGAAGAGGTTATGAACGTTTTTACGACATTACCTCAGGTTGAAGAAATACTGGCAAAAGGGAATACGCGTTCAAGCGTCAGAATTGATGGCGGAAGACAGGTTGATATACGAGTTGTGCAAGAAGATTCTTTTGGCACAGCGCTTCATTATTTTACAGGGTCAAAAGCTCACAACATAAGAATAAGAGAATTAGGCATTAAGAATAACCTTAAAATTAATGAATATGGTGTTTTTAAACGAGGCAAGGAACAGGACGAAAAAATTGGCGGCAGTAAAGAGGTTGATGTCTTTAAAAGTATTGGCATGCCTTATATTCCGCCTGAAATGAGAGAGGATCGCGGCGAAATTGAAGCAGGACTTTCGGGCACACTTCCAAAATTAATAAAAATTGATAACTTGAGAGGAGATTTACATGTTCACTCAAATTGGAGCGACGGAACAAATTCTATAGAAGAAATGGCAGAAGCTGCAATGGAGAGAGGATATCGGTATATAGCGATATGTGACCATTCCAAAAGCCTGAAGATTGCAAGTGGATTAGATGAGAAACAACTTGTAGAGAGACAGAAAGAGATTAATAAATTAAATAATAAATACAGAAATTTTCAAATATTATCGGGCGTTGAACTGGAGATACATATCAATGGAGAACTTGATTTCAGCGATGATGTACTTGAAACTCTGGATGTTGTAGTTGGCGCAATACACACCGGTTTTTCTCAGGATGAAAATGTAAACACATCGAGAATTATAAAAGCTATGGAAAATAACTATGTTGATATTATTGCTCATCCTACAGGCCGCTTACTTGGGAAAAGAGAAGGATATAAAATAGACATTCCCGCTATTCTGAAAACTGCTGGAGATACAGGAACTGCGCTTGAAATAAATGCATTCCCAGAGCGTCTGGATTTAGCTGATATTTATCTTCAGGAAGCGAAAGAAAAGGGCGCTAAATTCGCAATTAATACAGATGCTCATAGTATTTCACAACTAGACTTCGCCAAGTTTGGCATTGGAGTTGCCAGACGCGGCTGGCTCGAAAAACAAGATGTTATAAACTGCCTTGATATAGATGAACTGCAAAAATCCTTAGGAACTTCTTAGCCTCGTATGATATTCTCAATACAATTAATTATTTGCTGAAGGAGATAAGTACATGGTAAAAAAACAGAAAAGCGGTTTTCATTTCAGTCCGTCTGAATATCATCATTATGTCATGGCAAAGATGGTACCATCTTTGAAGTATGATGGCGGAGATGTTAGAAACTGGCAACTGCGGCTACGTCGAAAACTCCGTCAACTGATAGGAAATATGCCAGAGAAATCTATTCCGTTAAACGTGAAGCATGTCTGGACGCACATGCATCCTTTAGGCAAAATCGAGAAAATTATCTTCGCCAGTGAGCCATATTGTGACGTGTCCGCTTATGTCTGCTTGCCAAAAAACACCAAGCCTCCATTTACCTTTATGATTTGTCTTCAGGGGCATTCAACTGGAATGCACAATTCCATCGCAGTCCAACAGGAAGACGAGACAAAACTACTGAAGGTTCCAAGAGATCGCGATTTTGCTCTCGGCTGCATGAGTCGTGGGATTGGGGCCCTGTGTATTGAGCAACGCTCCTTTGGTGAGCGAGGAGAGAAGAAACAAAAACAGGTTTCTCCTCATCAATGCCATGATGCTGTCATGCACGCCCTTATGCTGGGCAAAACACTCACTGGAGAACGTGTCTACGATGTTGACCGGGGAATCGACTACCTTGCTTCCCGCGGCGACGTTAACATGAAGTCGATCGGAGTGATGGGTAATTCAGGAGGAGGAACGATAAGCCTGTTCTCTGCAGCACTGCTACAACGCATCTCATTCACTATGCCCTCATGTTCTTTCTGTACATTCAATGGCTCGATCATGTCCATCTATCACTGTGCAGATAACTACGTTCCAAGTTTATTGAAATATGCCGAGATGTCAGACGTCATGGGTCTCTTTGCACCAAAGCCAGTAGTAATTGTTGCAGGGGAAAAAGATCCGATTTTCCCCATCCGAGAAGTTCGCAAGGCATTCAAAAATCTTCAGCGAATATACAAAGCCTGTGGCGCCATAGAGCACTGCCATCTTGTTATTGAAGGCGAAGGTCACCGTTTCTACGCTAAAGAGGCATGGTCTGTCATGATGAAAGAAATCCGAAAACTGCATTCTTAGGAACTTTTTAGCTTCTTATTATCCTTCTCAACTTTATCAGCAAGCTCTTTTCTATACTCTTTGAGCTTCTTTATAAGAGAAGGGTTTTTTAGAGCCAATATTTCCGCAGCAAATATACCCGCGTTCTTTGCTCCGCTTTTGCCAATAGCCATAGTAGCAACTGGAATTCCGCCCGGCATTTGCACCGTTGAATATAGAGCATCTACGCCTTTCAACGCAGAGCTTGGAATTGGAACTCCAATTACAGGAAGAAGAGTATGAGACGCCAAAACTCCGCCAAGATGCGCCGCCGCGCCCGCGCCTGCTATTATTATTTCCAGACCGTTTTTTGCAGCATTGCCGGCATACTCTGCTGCTTTTGCAGGAGTGCGATGCGCAGAACATACAGTCAGTTCATATTGAATACCAAAGAAATCTAATATTTTACACGTCTCCATTATATATTCTTTATCTGAGATACTTCCAATTACAATTCCTACTTGTGGTTTAGCCATGATTTGTCTCCTTTTTTATAAATATTTTAGCGCCTTATCTGCAATGTCATTTCTAAAATACATCTTATTAAAATGTATTTTCCCAACTGCTCCGTACGCTTTATCAATAGCCTGTTCAATATTAGCTCCAAGAGATGTTACGCCTAAAACTCTTCCGCCGAAAGTTAATATATTTTCACCTTCCAAACTTGTTCCCGCATGAAACACAATTACATCCTCAATCGCCTCTGCTTCTTTAATACCTGTTATTAATTCTCCCTTTTTATAGTTTCCAGGATAACCTCCTGATGCTATCACAACACATACTGCCGCCTCATTTTCCCATTCAATATTTGTTTCATTCAGTTTCCCGTCTATGCAGGATTCCATAATATCAATTAAATCTGTTTTTAGCCTTGGTAGTATTACCTGTGTTTCAGGGTCTCCGAATCTCGCATTAAACTCAAGGACTTTCAACCCGCTTTCTGTAATCATAAGACCTGCGTAAAGAACACCTTTATACGGCATGCCTTTTTCTTTCATCTTATTCATTATTGGTTGAAAGACTTGCAAGGATATCGTTTCCATCATATGTTCGTTAATAACCGGAGCAGGAGAATACGCTCCCATTCCTCCTGTATTAGAACCTTTGTCTCCGTCATGAATTGCTTTATGATCCTGAGACGTGACCATTGAGATAAAATTCTCCCCGTCACAAAATGCAAGTATTGACGCCTCTTCTCCAACCAGGCATTCCTCAATCATAATTCTATCCCCTGCTTTCCCAAATGCCCTTTTACCCATTATCAGTTCAACTGCTTCCAAAGCTTCTTCTTTTGTTTTTGCAACAATCACACCTTTGCCGGCAGCAAGTCCGTCAGCTTTTACAACAATGGGAACAGGTTGTGATTTTATGTACTGCGTGGCCTTGTTATGGTCTTCGAATATTTCACACTTACCTGTTGGAACTCCCGCTTCAAGCATTATTTCTTTCGCAAAAACCTTGCTCCCTTCGAGCCGAGAGGCTTGTTTTGAGGGACCAAAAACTCTCAAATTTCTTTTTTCAAATTCATCAACTATGCCTTTTGTAAGCGGCACTTCAGGACCAACCACAGTCAAACCAATTTCCTTCTCTTCTGCAAAACGGATCAGTTCAGGAATATTCTCAGCCTTTATCGGAACACATTCGGCTTTTTGACTGATACCCGCATTTCCCGGAGCGCAATAGATTTTAGAAACTTTTGAACTTTGCGCAATCTTCCAGACAAGCGCGTGCTCTCTTCCGCCGCTGCCAATAACAAGAACCTCCATAAACCCTCCCCATAGTCTGTGGATTTATTATAAAGCAAGCCCTACTCAAAATCAAACTTGACAGGATTTTTCATCTTCCATATAATCTGAACTGTTCTTACGTGAGTAAATGGCGGTGTAGCTCAGCTGGTTAGAGCGGGAGAATCATAATCTCTGTGTCCGGGGTTCGAGTCCCTGCACCGCTACCAACACAACAATATATAAATCGCAATTATTGCGAGAGAGAATAGAGCAACATTGGATTTTAGAACTGAATTAAAAAAACGGATACTGGTATGCGATGGGGCAATGGGTACGCGCTTATATACTAAAGGCGTATTTATTAACCGCTGTTTTGAAGAAGCAAGTCTTTCAACTCCTTACTTAGTTTCAGAAATCCATCGTGAATATATTGAAGCTGGGGCGGATATTCTGGAGAGCAATACATTTGGAGCTAACAGATTCAAATTAAAGCCGTATGGGTTAGTCGATAAGTTATCTGATATTGTAGAAACAGGTGTGCGTTTAGCAAAGAATGAGGCTAAATCTAATTGCTTCGTTGCCGGCTCCATAGGCCCTTTAGGTATTCCAATTAAGCTTGATGTTATTAATAAGAATGAAGTTCATAAAGCATTTGCGGAAATAGCAGGTATTCTGGCAAAATCCGGTGCAGACTTACTTCTTCTTGAAACTTTCCATGACATTGTTGAACTGGAAATGGCGGTGAATGCAGTACGCAGTGTTTGTGATCTGCCTGTAATTATTCAAGCTGCTGTTCCTAAAGAAGAAAGAATTAAAAGTGATTTTCTTGACCGAATGGCAGCGCTTGCAGCTAGAACCAATCCGGATGTGATAGGACTTAATTGCGGAGCTGGACCGCATGGCATACTTGAAGGCATTAAGTACTTATCTCATAAAGTATCTATTCCTCTATCAGCGCAACCTAATGCAGGTGAACCACAGACCATTGACGGTAGAACGTTATATCTTACAACTCCCGAATATATGGCTGAATTTACAAGGCGTCTGGTTCAGTCCGGAGTTCAGATTGTTGGAGGATGCTGCGGGACAGGACCTGAACATATTAAAGCTATCCGTGAAGCCGTTAAATCACTTCAGCCGATTGAAACCAAAAGCTTAAAACCTATTGTGAAAGCAGGAGCTTCTAAAAAAAGGAATTTGATATCCATTCCAGCTGAAAAGAAAAGTGCGTTTGGAGCTAAACTAGGAAAACAATTTGTAACTTGCGTAGAGTTGGATCCTCCACATGGACTTGATCCGAGCAAAGTCATAGAAAATGCCGTTAATTTGACCAAAGCAGGCATAGACGCTGTTAATATTTCTGATGGTCCAAGAGCCACAGCTAGAATGAATCCTATTACACTCGCTATCTTTATCAAGAGAAAAACCACTATTGAGCCGATAGTACATGTTTGCTGTAGAGATAGGAATATCATTGGATTACAATCTGATCTAATAGGAATGCACGCTCTAGGGCTAAATAACATTCTTGCGATTACCGGCGATCCTCCAAAACTTGGAAATTATGATTATGCCACAGGCGTCTTTGATGTGGATTCCATTGGACTTGTTCAAATGATTCAGATGTTAAATAGCGGTCTGGATTTAGCGGGTAATTCATT
>DAOVHI010000076.1 GCA_030671985.1 bacterium | reverse complement strand
TTTTCCTGCCTGATGAACAGAGACTTTTTGAATTTGTTTCTGAGATTAAGAATAATTCAGACCTAAAACCTGTTTCATTAGAATATTTTGACAAAAACAGCCTGGATTTTTTAAGAAGCGATTTTCAGAGCATACCGAGTAACTCAACAGCGGCTCTTTATATAGAGGAGGAAGAAGGAGAGAATACTTTGGATGTGTGGCTGAATCTTCTGGATAAATATGAAGTTATTGATACATGGATAAGTCAGGATAAAAAGAGGTACCAGGAGCTTATAGATTTTCGGCACAAGCTTCCGGAGAAAGTAAGAAATTACTTCAAGGAGATTAAATCACCCAAGATTGCTCTTGATATTGCTGTGCCTGATGAATCATTTGAAAAACTTTTCTATTTTTACAAACAGGTTCTAAGAGACGTGGATATCCAATTTGTTCTCTACGGACATATTGGAGAAAACCATCTGCATCTTAATCTTTTTCCAAAGAATGAAAAAGAAAAAATGATAGTTAAAGGCATATGCAGTAAAGCTATCCGGAAAGCAGTGGAAATGGGAGGGACAGTGTCTGCGGAACACGGCATAGGGAAGATAAAGCATAAGTATTTGGAAGTAATGTACGGCAGTAAAGGAATCTTAGAAATGGTAAAAGTTAAGAAGACTCTTGACCCGCATTGTATCTTGGGATTAGACAATATCTTTTCTAGGAAGTTGGTTTAGCGCGTTAAGTATAATCTTATCTGATTTCCTAGAGCACCTTCACGTAATATTGATGGGGGATTGACACTGCAGTCTATAACGGTGGATTCTATTCCAATCGGTATCTCATTATCATCAATACATATATCTACTTTATCCTCAAATATTTTCTCCAACATCTTAACTGAGGCTGCTTGATAGTTATATCCGGAAATATTAGCGCTTGTTGTAGCGATAGGCACTCCTAATTTCTTTACTAAAAATTGCGGTATTGGATGATTGGGTATTCTAAAACTTATTGTGCCGAATTTATCTGTTTTAAAGATACATGCTTGAGACACTGGAACATGTTTTTTCGCTCTTAGGATAATAGTGAGCGAACCGGGCCAGAACTTGTTCATAAGCTCTTTTGCTATTGGCGGAATATCATAAGCAATATCTTCCACTTGCTTTAAATTTGAAACAAACAGAATTAAGGGCTTTTTGCGATCCCGGCTTTTTAGATCATAAATCTTATCCGTGGACTGTTCACTGTTACACACGCACCCAAGACCATAGACAGTGTCAGTCGGAAGAACTATAACTTCCCCTTTTTTTAAGGCCTCAACCGCCGAGTATCTGTTTATCCTCACTAAGAAATATTCCTTGCAGGTTCATTTTTAATGCTTCAGGATTTGTTGCGTTAGCCATGGCCTGTTCTTTGCTTACAAAGCTCTTTTGACATAATTCAACCAGAGACATATTAAATGTTTGCATACCCTCTTCCGCTCCGCCTTGAATGGCAGCTATTATCTTATCCAGTCTATTTTCCCTTATTAATCTGGAAACCACGGGAGTATTTATCAGTATTTCTACTGCAGGGGTCATTCCATCCTTGTCCATTCTTGGTATAAGCCGCTGGCAAATAACGGCCTTAAGATTGAGAGAAAGCTGCATTCTGATCTGATGATGTTGAGACGGAGGAAAAAAGTCAAGTATTCTGCTAAACACGCCTGATGTATCATTTGAATGAAGTGTTGTCAGCACAATATGTCCTGTTTCCGCCGCCGCTAGAGCAATATGAAAACTTTCAATATCTCTCATTTCACCTATCAGGATAACATCCGGATCCTGACGCATGGCGTGGCGTAACGCAATAGAGTATGAAGATGTATCTATATGCACTTCCCTCTGATTCACAATGCTTTTTTTGTCTTTGTAGAGAAATTCAATAGGATCTTCAACTGTTATAACATGGCGACTTAAGTTCGCGTTTATATAATCTATCATGGACGCGACAGTTGTTGATTTTCCACTGCTTGTTGCGCCTGAAACAATAATTAGCCCTCTTTTTGATAAGGATATTTTTTCCAGCGTAGAAGGCAGATTCAACTCTTTAAATGTTCCTATATCCGTTCTTACCTTTCTCAAAACTAATCCTACATTTCCTCTCTGTAAAAAAATATTAACCCTGAAGCGTCCTAGATCAGGAACTCCGTACGAAATATCCATCTCAAGTTCTTCGTTGAATTTTCGTATTTGCTTCTCACTCATTAGTTCAAACGCAACATTTTTAGTATCTTCTGAAGAAAGTTTCTCTCCAAAGGAAGTTAAAGTCCCGCTTATTCTAATCTTAGCTGGGCTTCCGGTTTTTAGATGTAAATCCGTACCGTTTTTCTGAACAAGTTCTTTGAGATATTTTTCTATTTTCATTTTTCTCCTTATATCCTGTTTTACCGGGATTTTGCTCTCAAAAATGTTGGAATATCCAAATTGCTGTCACCACCCAGCTCTCTATTCACTTTTTCTAGCATGACGCGATCCTTTATTGTAGATTCCCTTCTGTGAACTTTTGAAACGTCTGAGACAAACTCTTTCTTTTTTTTCAGAGACGGAATATCGGTAGCAACAATTGTAAGTTTCAGTCCATTATTTAATTTTTTATCTATAATAGCTCCGAATACTATGTTAGCACTGTGCGTAACTGCCTTACGGACGTTATCAATGATTTTTTCAACCTCTCCAATGCTGAGGTCTTCGTCGCCCGTTATATTAACAAGCATTGTCTTTGCGCCTTTAATATCAACTCCTTCCATCAGCGGACATAAAAGAGCGTTTTTAACAACAGAAGACATTCTCTTTTCACCATACGCAGTTCCGACTGCTAAGGTAGCTTCGTTACCATGGCTTAACACCTGTTGAATGTCTGATATATCAAGATTTATTATTCCCGGGGCAATTATTAGATCGGAAATTGCGCTGATAGCATCAAATAAAGTGTTATTTGCAAACTCAAATGCTTTTGAAAAAGATGATTCTTTATCAATCGCCCCAAAAAGTTTCTGATTTGGTATAGAGATTACTGCATTGGATTTTTCTTTTATTTTTCTTAACCCGTCTTTTGCCTGCGTACTCCTTTTTTCCCCTTCAAACAGAAAGGGACTTGTAACAACTGCTATTGTTAGCGCTCCCAGTTCTTGAGCAATTTCACAGATTAACGGCGCGGCTCCTGTTCCTGTTCCGCCGCCAAGCCCACAGGTTACAAATACAATATCTGAGTTATTTAATGCTTCAGCAACTTCCGATCTGCTTTCATTTAGACTTCGGTATCCTAAATCCATATTAGAACCTGTTCCAACTCCTCCTGTTGTCTTTAGCCCAATTTGGATTTTGTGTGGAACAACAGATGCTTTGAGAGCCTGTATATCCGTATTGATATTAATATATTCTACTCCGGACAGGCCTTTTTTGTATATTGCATCTACAGAATTGTTTCCGCCGCCGCCAACTCCAACTACTTTGATACTTGCACCCGTTGTTGTCTCTTTAACTATTTCAAACATTGATTATATTCCACTTAGTTCGACAATTCTCGTCATCATCCACCATAAAGCGTTTCCTTTCATCCTGCAGCTTTCGCGGGTAGTATGAGCCACTTCTTTTCCACTATATTGAGAATGTTCTACAGGAATACTTCCAACCATCTGTTGTTTTCCGTTATACCAGCAATCGATATCGGCAAAATCAAATAAAACCTTATTATTCATTCTGCAATATTTCCTGATTTGTTCGTTGCGAGCATACCGATTATGAGAAGATTTCTGAGCATTGCCTGTCATATAGATAAATACTACTTTGGGATTTGCTTTTTCGAGAGCATTTATTGCGTCAAGATATCCTTGGGTAGTCTTCTGTGAATTGTGGTCTTGTTGACAACACCATGACCACATTGATACGTTAATTCCCTTATTGCGATTAAGAACACTTTGAGTTGCCCTTCTGCCTGCTTCCGAAGCCCAATATTTTTCAGGGGTAATATAGGTGGCGTTTTCCTGTCCGTCAAATATAGCTAAAGAATTTGTAGTAGTTGGAAGACTGCCGCGTTTACTAATAAAACTGTATGCAGGTTTCAATCTGGCTATTTCCTTCATTCCTACCAAGAGTTGTCCTCCATGAGAGGTATGAGCATAGTGAAGTTTAATCTTCGCTTTTGCAGCTTCGATCCATTTTATTGGAATTTTAGAAAGGTCAGTGCAAGTGTGATCAATAATAATTGATTTTTTTGCCGCCATAGCATTATCTAAATAACCGCCACAGGATAATAATATCGTCAGGAAAGTTATTAACACTAGCTTTATTCTCATTTTCGTATTATAGAATACTCATAACATTTAAACAAACAATTTTCCCCTACACGATTTTGGCTTTTTTCTGTTATTGCGAATGGAGATGGTTATGCTTTGGTTTGAGGAAGGGGATTGGGGGGTAATTAAGAAAAGGTCACCGTCTAGTTTTTACACACTCATCTTCTCAACTTTTTTTCTTAGTTTGTCAAGAAACTTCTTTGTATCTGTTCCGGAGATCTGTTAGTAATACCTCTTTCTGAAAATCTAAGAGTCTATTTGTAATCTCCATTATTGCTATGAATATATTTGCACTTGCTGAAAGGATTGTATCCCTGCTTGTTTCTTTTGATTTTAGGAAGATTTCCCATTTCCCAGAATCATCGTCCAAATTAACATTCTCCCCTATGAGCTCATTGCAGTGAACAGACTTAGCACAATCACGAATTATAATAGCATAGTATTCTTGTATTAGGTCGCAAGACTGTGTTTTGTATTTCCTGTTTATGATTTTGACCAAGTCAACGAAATCCATTTTATACTTATCGGCTATCTGACAATTTGTAAGCCCAGCTTCATCAGGATGTCTTTTCCTTAGTCTTTCTATTGCTCCATCATAGTTTGCATTAATAATGTTAACACTTCGTTTTCGGAGTTGCTCAGATTTATCAGCTTCAGTTTCAGTCTTTTTGAGAAAGGCAGAAGCTTTTCTTGTGATGTTCAGTGAATCAATCTCATTCTCGCGCTTCTTATCCGCAATAATACCTCGAATTGCACAATCCTCTGCTCTAGTGATATCATTGGGTGCGTCAGCAACATACTCTATGAGCAAGTAAGCTTCGAACAAAGACCTGAACAGAATCTTGGATTCTTGCTCCAGATCATTCTTGCATAATAAATTTATGCCTTTAAATAACCTGTAGCTCTTAACGAGAGAACTAAGCAAGGCAAAAATAACTAAGTCATCGAATTTCTTATCAGGGGTCGTGTTGTCAGATAAGAACAGCTGCGATTTCTCAAGAACCATGTCATGGAACTTAGCGATGTTATTTCCTAAATGGGCTGACCTCAAACGCTCATCCTGTTTGTTCTCAATATCTTTTCCGGTTTCGTATTTTTTTATTGCATTTTCTGGATATATTTTTAGTCGCATAGATTAAAGTCTTCTTTCAAAAAATTTCTTTTGATCCTCAACAAAAATCTGCCTATTTACATCGGTCCAATTAAATCTTTTAAAAATCTCAATAGCAACATCTAATGCTATCTCAGAGGGTTTAGAAATAATTTCTTCTTTTGTTAAAATTTTCTTGATTATGATAGGATCATATTCGCAAATATATGACCGGCGTAAAGAACGAAATGCATCCCAGAAAAATAACATTCTATCTTTTGCATCATGTAATTCAATTATTATTTCAAATGAGTCGCTGTTATCGATCTTTGAAACAATCCGAGAGGCAAATTCAAATACTTCTGTTACAGAATAAATGGTAGATATGATACTTAAAAATTTATTGATATTATTTGTCCTGACCTCATTTTTTTTATCTTCAGTCATTCTTAAATCCTCTCTCATCGAAAAATAATGAACGAATTGTCCTGTTTGATAAAACTTCCAATATTCAAACATCGGCCATTCTGACCAATCACAAAAAGAATGAACACTATTATTCCCTGCAATCTTAATACTGCTAGAATCAATATGCGGATAATCCCAACCCCTTAAACTGACCTTGCTTTGTTCAACAATCTCTTTACATTTATCAAGTGAGGTAACCAGATTATCTTTATAAATAGCCGGTCTTATGACAACTTTCCAGTATCCCCGTGATTTAATTTTATCTATTAGTTTTCTCATAAGTTATCATCCGTTAAATCTTGATTATGCTTTTTAATGTCTGATATGTCTGATATGTCCTCTTTTTTTATAAAACTTGAACAGGGCAATTTTCTAAATAACTCTTTTTTATTTTTTTCTATAGCCCTATCAATTAAATCTCGCCACTCATGAATTGTCGCAATCTCCCTCGATTCAATAGGAGCCTTAGAACGAATATAAATCGCATTTTTTCTTAAAGCAATGTTCTGTGGATAATGCTTCTCTGATTTATTTCGTAAAATAAATTTAACACATATTGTTGGTTCTTTTGATTCGGCTACTTGAATTACGACAAACTTCCTATTTTGTTCATCAATCTTAGCCGTATCTGCTAATAACTTGAACTCAATCAAAGGGTCGCTATATTCTCTTATTATCCTTCCAACATCGTCATAGTTAAATGAATTAAAATCATCATCGTTCATACCTAACGGACAAAAACTTTTATTAAATTTCTCTTCTTTTACTCCAATTACAACAACGCCACCGTCTCTGTGATTAGATAGCGCCAACATTGTGCATATTATTTTTGATTTAGTGTTGTCTTGTTTCCAGTTCATAGAATCTTTATACTCAAGGTAGGTTTCCTCTTTGTCATGTAAAATATAATCTAAAATTTCTTCATTGAACATAATCAATCACCTAAAAACCCTTCTATACATCCCTGAAATTGTTTTAGGGATGGGGCTAATTTAATTGTTACTAGAAAAAATCTCCAAATATCTTCTTTACACTTCCTGTCATTTTACCCATGAAATTTTTATTTTCAAATTTCGATGTGCCTCCTGATGTTCTAAAGTCAAAACCGTATTGTAATAGTCCTGTGCATGTTGAATAAATTGGTTTATCAGGTATATCTTTAATTTGATATGCAAGACTTGGCACACCTATTCTTGTCGGCAGATTGAATATATCTCTTACAGTTGATGCCATTCCTTTAAGTAAAGAGCTCCCT
>DAOVHI010000037.1 GCA_030671985.1 bacterium | reverse complement strand
TAATTTATACCTGATAGGGTGCTATTCTTCTGGATAGCTTGCTTCTACGTTAATACTGATTCCTCCGCGAGGGAGGAATTCGCCGATAACGGAGGCTTTTCTTGGATTGCATGCCCTTACAATATCATCAAGGACTCTGTTGACAACATGTTCATGAAATGTAGCGAAATTTCTAAAGGAGAATAAATATAATTTTAGAGATTTGCTTTCTATGCACTTTTTATCAGGTATGTAGCGGATTGTTATTACACCAAAATCCGGCTGGCTGGTAACGGGGCATATTGATGTAAATTCAGGACAATCAAAGCTGATCCAATAATCTCTGTTAGGATATTCGTTCTTAAATGTTTCCAGTTTTGCTTTGTCAGGAGACGCGGGATATTTGATTCTACTTTTGCCGAGAATTGTTAATTTATTCATGGGTTCTTTAGACATTTTGTTTCTCCTATGTGAAATATTTAATGGGATCTTTATAACTGGCTTCCCTAAATCCATTTAATCTAAATTTACAACTGTCGCATTTTCCGCACGCTTTACCGTCAGTATGTGGATTGTAACAGCTCCATGTTATTGAATAATCAATGTCTAATTCAATGCCCTTTTTTATAATCTCTGCTTTAGACATTTCGAGTAAGGGCGCATGAATCTTTATTTTTCCTCCTTCAATGCCGGCTTTAGTCCCAAGATTTGCCAGTTTTTCAAATGCCTCTAAATACACAGGCCTGCAATCAGGATACCCGCTATAATCAACTATATTCGCTCCGATAAATATGTCATTTGACCCAACAACCTCTGCCCATGCCAAAGCAATGGAAAGAAATATAGTGTTTCTTGCAGGAACGTATGTAACAGGTACTTTGTCTAAATGGTTACATGTCGGAACATCTATATTATCTGTTAATGCTGATCCGCCAATCTGTTCTAAATCTATTACTATAATTTTATGTTCCTTAACGCAAAAAAAATCAGCAGCTTTTTTAGCGCTTCCAATCTCAATCTTGTGGCGTTGTCCATAATCAAGAGTTAATGAATATAGTTCATAATTTTCTGCTTTAGCAATAGCCATTGCAGTTGTTGAATCAATTCCTCCGCTGCTGAGAACTATAGCCTTTTTCATCTAAACACCTCTTGCATCTGGTCCCCATATATATTTATGAATCTGAATCTGCATTCTAACGTCCAGATTATCATGATGGATCCATTCAGCAAGTTCTTTGGGAACCAGTTTACCATAAACGGGTGAAAAATGAACGTGGTTTACTCGCTGAATAAGGTTGTATTCTGCCGTTATGTCCTTTGCCCAATCGTAATCCTTTCTGTCGCCTATCACAAACTTAACCTCATCTTTTTTCCTTAGATACTCAATGTTTTTCCACATCGTATTGGCGCTCATTTTGCTTCCCGGACATTTCAAATCAAGTATTATTATCGCGTGTTGATTTATATTCTTAATGCTAATAGTGCCATTTGTTTCAATTAAGACGGTATGTTTTTGCTCGATAAGCGTGTCTACCAATTTAGTAGTTTCTTTTTGTAAAAGAGGTTCTCCTCCTGTGATTTCTACCAAACTCAGACCCAGAATCTTTACTTTCCGAACTATTTTTTCTATGGATAAGTCATTGCCTTTTTCGTAAGCATACTTTGTGTCACAGTAACTGCATCTGAGATTGCAGCCTGAGAGTCTTACAAAACTGCACAGCTTGCCGGCGAAGCTTCCCTCGCCCTGAATGCTTTTAAAAACCTCGTTAACCTTAATCATAAATCGCCTGAATTCTTTTTGACATCAAATCAAAATTTGCTATTATGTAAGAAAATTTAAAAAGTTCCTGCCGGGATGGTGAAATTGGCAGACACGCTAGCTTGAGGGGCTAGTGGGAGAAATCCTGTGCGAGTTCAAATCTCGCTCCCGGTACTATTTAGCTTTCTTACTCAAAGCTATCACAGAATATATTCTTAGTCAATTATTTTTGTCTTGCAGTGCGGGTGCTTGACAAAAATCGTGATGCAGTGTTATTATAACGTGTGGTATTAAAGGTTAAAAAAGGAGGGTTAAAGGCATGAAATGTGTAGAGAGAACATTGGTTGCTGTCTTGGTTTTATTATTGGTTGCTGTCTCATTTTCAAGTCCTGTATGCGCAGAGAAAGTACGTGTAACTGTAAGTAAATTTATCGCAAAAGATGCTCCGGGAACTAATTATTGGAGAAAGTCCGAATTAAGTATGGGAACCGGAATGGCTGATATGCTAGAAAGCGCGTTAGCAGAGACAGGACAGTTTTCCGTTATGAGCAGAATGGATGTGGAAGATATAATTAGCGAACAGGATCTCGGGGCGAGCGGAAGAGTAAGTAAAAAAACAAGGGCGAAAATCGGAAAGATCAAGGGAGCTCAGATAATTCTTAGTGGAGTGATCACTGTATTTGAATATTCACAGAAGGGAATGGGTGGCGGATTAAGTTTTGGAGGATATTCTGTTGGCGGAAAAACTACGACCGCAATAGTTGCCGGAATAATAAAGGTTGTAAATGCTGAGACTTCAGAGATGCAGACACTCAGGTTTAGTGGAGAAGCAAAAAGAAGGGGTCTAAAGCTGGGAGCTGCCATACCTTTACCCGGCGCAAAAAGTCTGGGAGTAAGTTTTGGCGGTTTCAAGAAAACTCCAATGGGGGAAGCAACGCAAAAAGCAATTGATGATATTGTGTTAAAGGTTCAGGCGCATTGTCAGAATTTGCTGGATGCAGGTACGGTGATTGTCAGTTGTCCTAAATGCGGAACAAAGGTCAAGGAAGGAACAAAGTTCTGCCCGGGCTGCGGTGCAGCAATCCCGCAGGCGGCTCTAGAAGAATGTCCGTATTGTAATGCGGAAGTATCTCCCGGCGCTGTATTCTGTCCTGAATGCGGAAAGAAAGTTCAAGACATAACCTGTTCAAAGTGTGACGCATCTCTCAAACCGGGAACTAAATTTTGTCCGAAGTGCGGTACAAAAGTTCAGTAGTTTAGCATTCATGAGCACAGCAAACTTTTTAACTATTTTTAGAATATTACTGGTGCCTGTATTTGCCGTTTTTCTGTACATGGGAACGCCGGAAACAAGGCTCATAGCTCTGAGTATATTTTTAATTGCCGGCATAACGGATGCTATAGACGGATGGATTGCCCGAAAAAGAAACCAAGTGTCTAAATTCGGTAAACACGTTGATCCAATAGCGGATAAGATACTTCTTATAACAGCTTTTATAATGCTAACGCTGGATAAGAGCATTCCTGTTTTTCTTACCGTCATAGTCATTGCGCGTGATATAGTTATTATATCCGGATTTTTCATACTTTGTGTTGTTTTAGGAAGCCTTGAGCCCAAGCCTTCGAAAATTAGCAAATGCACTACATTTTTACAAATTTTTACGATTGTTTATGCCTTGTTAAACATAAGAGTTCCTTCAATGGTTTTTATTGTATGGACAACAATCGGTTTTACGGCGATATCAGGAATTAATTACATTATATACGGAGCGAAACTCTTAAATGGTAACAAAAAAGCATAATCCTGTTGTTGCAATTTTGGGTCGCCCCAATGTTGGCAAGTCAACGCTTTTCAACCGGATAATTGGACAAAGAAAAAGTATAGTAGACTCTTTTTCCGGTCTGACACGGGACAGAGTCTATGGAACTTGTTTATGGGGAGGCAAAAGCTTTGAGATTATAGATACCGGGGGACTGGATTTTGAGAGCTTGGATAATATAACTGCGCAAGTTAGAACGCAAGTTGATATAGCTATTGTTCAGGCGGATTGTATAATTTTTATGGTTGATGCTCAAACAGGCGTTCTTCCGGCAGATAAGGAGATTGTAGATAAAATTCGCAGAACGGACAAAAAATATATTATAGTCGTTAATAAAGTAGACACGGAAGCAAAGATTAATGATATTTATGATTTCTACCAATTTGGAACCGATGAACTTTTACCAATTTCAGCGTCTCACGGCTTAAATATTAATACTTTATTAGATAAGATAACAGAGGATTTTTCTGATAAGGAGAATGCGCCATCATCTGATGAGATAAGAATAGCTATCGTTGGCGGTCCAAATGTTGGAAAGTCTTCCTATATAAACGCAATACTCGGCGATAAGAGACTTATAGTAGATGACAAACCGGGCACAACAAGGGATGCCATAGACAGCTTTTTAAAATACAAAGATACAAGTTTTGTATTAGTTGACACAGCAGGTATTAGAGCGAGAACCAAACTAAAGACAGATGTTGAACGATACAGCGTAATAAGAGCGCAGAAAGCTATACAGATGTCAGATATAGCTATTCTGATTATGGATATAACCAAGGGTCCAACACGGGAGGACAAAAAAATAGCCTCTTTTGTCTGTGAGCAGGGAAAGGGCTTAATAATAGCAATTAATAAAGCTGACTTATCAAAAAAGCTTGATATCGATAAGGAGATATGGCTCAAACAGCTTAGGGCTAACTTAAAGTTTCTTAATTTTGCGCCTGTGATTTTTATGTCTGCATTAAAAAAAGAAAAGACATTCACGATTATGGACATGGCATTTGATGTATATGAAAATTATACAGAACGCATAAGTACTGCCGTGCTTAACAAGATGCTGGAAGACGCGAAAAAACGCAGGCCGTTTTCTTCTACATCCAGCAAGCAATTGAAGATAAAATATATAACTCAAGTGTCAATCTGTCCGCCTACGTTTGCATTATTTGTTAATAATAGAAAGTTAATTATGGAAGATTATATAAACTATCTGAAAAATAATTTGTATAGTAATTTTGGATTTGAAGGTGTTTCAATAAGATTCAAAATAAAGGAAACGAAGTGACAATTATATTAAAACTCCTGGCGATGATCGTAACGAGTTATCTTTTGGGCGCAATCCCAACAAGTTTCATAATCGGCAAATTAACAAAAAAAATTGATATTAGAGAGTTTGGAAGTGGAAATGTGGGAGCAGCTAATGCGTTTAGAGTACTTGGTGTTATCCCGGGAATTATAACATTGATTATAGATATTGCCAAAGGTCTGGTTTGCGCAAGCATAATAGCAGCATTTTTTCATAGAGGTTATTCGGATCAGTTTTATAACTTGTTTCAAATCATAGCGGGAACAAGCGCGATAATAGGTCATAACTGGACCATATTTCTGGATTTCAAGGGTGGTAAAGGAGTTGCAACAAGCGCAGGTGTATTTCTCGCCATATCGCCGATAGCCATATTGTTATGCGTTGCAGTATGGGGAATATGTGCTTTAATTACACGATATGTTTCGTTGTCCTCTGTGATAGCCGCAATAAGTTTGCCTATTTTTATAGGTGTTTTTAATTTTAGAATTGGGAATCTGGTTTTTGGAATAATTGCAGCAGTGTTTGTTGTTATAAGACACAAAGGCAATATAGAGAGGCTCTTGCATGGAACTGAAAACAAGATTGGGAAAACATCCCACTAGTTCCGCCTGCGGCAAAACTATTCCCCCTTTGAAGGGGGATTCATGGGGATGTAAAAGTAATTTATTGAGGTTTTAAGCAATTTGAGGTAATGTAATATTAAAGCAACAGTAAACGTTCAATGATTATGTCAATAAAAAATGAATAAAAAAGACCAAATAAATAAAATTAAAAAGCAATACAAAGATTATTTCACTTTAGCCCAAAAAGCTTCTGTAAAAGGCAATTCCCTGCTTGTTATTATAGAAAAAAATTTTAACAATTACCCTAATGGGGCAAACAAACTTTGTAGTGCTTTATATACACAGACAATTAGACTTTTGCAAGGCGTTATATTGCTTTGCAAGAGTGGGTTCGATGAAGAAGCTTCTATTTTAACTCGCTCTTTATTAGAAAATGCGTCATATTTACTTTTTATATCCGAAAAAGACCATGAAAATCGAGCAGAACTTTATCAGCACTCAAGGGCACTATCTAGTGCTCAAGAGGTAAAAGAAGTCAAGTCTATGTGCCCTGAAGGAGAAAAAGAACTTGATGACAAACCATATAAAAAAAGAGAGAGAAAAGCCTTAGAATATTTCAGAAACAAACATGGTGTAGATAAAACTGAAAAAGAAATTAGAGAAAAATACACCATTAAACCCCGCAATGCATCTGAACAGCTAAAAAAAGAAGACGTTAAAGAAATTTTTAGAATAATATACGGTATCTTCTATCGACCAGCATCTTCAGTCACTCATGCAGAAGCACCTTTGAAATTTGTAAGAGGTAAAACAAATGGTATCTGTTTAAAGAAATTTTCGTCCGGGAACCTAACTAAAATGTGCCTACAAACATCAACTATACTTGTATTATGCGCAATAGAATCTTTAACTGAATTTTTAAAAATAAATAAAAATTTAAATGTAGACCCAATATTTCGGCAACTACTTGATCTTTTTGAAAAATAAAAGATGAAAAAAGAATATGATCTGTCAAAGATGAAAAGCCGAAAGAATCCCTATGCTAAAATGCTAAAGAAACAAATTACTATTCGTATGGGGGTAGATATTATTGAATATTTTCAAAAGCAAGCTGGAGAAACAGGAATCTCTTATCAAAATCTTATTAATTTGTATTTGAGAGATTGTGTGCAGTCTCATCGTAAATTTGCGATTAGATAGAAAATAAACGGGCAGCCGCAAGGGCTGCCTCTACAATGATCCTGAATAGGGAAAAATTCTTGCATAAAACGTAGGGCTTTGTTAGTATTTAGTCCATTATGAATAATAAAAAAATCTGTGTGCTTGGAGCTGGAGGATGGGGAACAACGTTAGCTGTTCATCTTTGTAAAAAAGGGTTCGCGGTTTCGCTGTGGGAAGCGTTTCCTGATTATGCGGAAGTTCTTATTAAGCAGAGAAAGAATCCAAAGTTTTTGCCGGGCATAGACATACCTGCTGAAATTCATATAACCTCTAAAATAGATAAAGCTATATCAGATGTTCATTTAGTGGTTTATGCTGTGCCTTCCCATGTGATGAGAGAGGTTGCCAAAAGTTCTCATATTCCTGAAGGGGTTATAAAACTGAGCGTTTCAAAGGGCATTGAGAATGGGACTTTAAAAAGGATGTCGGAGATAATCGCAGAAGAGACAACCGATACCAATATTGTTGTTCTGTCAGGACCGTCTCATGCAGAGGAGGTGGCAAAAGGGATTCCTACTACGGTTGTGGTTTCCGGAAAAGATATGGATGCTGCGAAACATGCTCAAGTGGTTTTTATGTCTGAGAATTTTAGAGTATATACAAATTCTGATGTGATTGGTGTTGAATTGGGCGGAGCGCTAAAAAATATAATAGCCATAGCCGCCGGAATTTCCGATGGTCTTGGTTTTGGTGATAATACAAAGTCGGCTCTGCTTACCAGAGGATTAGCAGAGATCAGAAGGCTTGGTGTGAAAATGGGAGCAAATCCCCACACTTTTTCCGGTTTGAGCGGAGTAGGTGATTTGATTACGACCTGTACGAGTAAACACAGCAGAAACAGGTTTGTCGGCGAACAGATTGCAAAAGGGAAGACGCTTAGTCAGATCCTTGATTCAATGGCAATGGTATCGGAAGGCGTAAAAACAACTCAGTCAGCCTACTCTCTTTCAAGAAAATATGGTGTGGATATGCCAATAACAACTGAAATTTACGAAGTTCTTTTTAATGATAAAGATCCTAGAAAAGCAGTTATGGATTTAATGACAAGAGATGCAAAATCAGAGATAGAATGAGAAATATGGAAATAAATATACCTGATAAGCTCTTTTTCTCAATAGGAGAAGTAAGCAGACTTACAAAAGTAGAGCCATACGTTCTGCGTGATTGGGAAGTAGAATTTAAGCGGTTAAAACCCAAAAAGGATAGCGACGGCAAGAGGAGTTATACTAAAAAAGATATTGAGCTTATAGTTCGATTAAAAAATCTTCTCCGTGAAGATTTATACACAAGAGAGGGCGCAAAGAAACAGCTTGAGGAGAAAGGAAACAACTTAAAGAAGCCGCAAGATCACGAACTAGTTAATATAATAAGAGATATCAAAAAAGAGCTTACCGATATACGAGCTGTTTTGAATAGGTAGTTATCCGGGGCGTGGCGCAGCTTGGTAGCGCGCTTGAATGGGGTTCAAGAGGTCGCTGGTTCGAATCCAGTCGCCCCGACCAAACGGCAAAAGTATTAGTATAGGAGTGAAAGATGTTTAGTTATATTCTTCATAAGATTTTTGGTACTAAGAATGACCGTGATCTCAAAAGACTATGGCAGTATGTAGGCACTATAAACCAGTTCTGGAAAGAGTGCCAGAATCTTTCTGATTCCGAGTTGCGGGCTAAAACTGATGAATTCAGAGCGCGGCTGAAAAAGGGAGAAACTGAAGATGATATTCTTTCTGAGGCATTTGCTGTAGTCAAAGAGGCTGCAAAACGTGTCTTTTCCAGTCCGGAGATTGCAAAGAAACTTTTTGGAGATTCAAACCAGCGAAGATTCGGACCACACTTTGATGTGCAGCTTATAGGAGGAGTAGTGCTTTACGAGGGAAAGATTGTGGAGATGTCAACAGGGGAAGGGAAAACGCTTGTCGCAACACTGCCTGCATATCTCAACGCGCTTTCCGGTAAGGGAGTCCATATAATAACAGTAAATGACTTTCTGGCAAAAAGAGATGCGTCTTGGATGGGAGAAGTATATAAATTTTTGGGATTATCTGTGGGTTTTATTCAACACGATATGAATCCTCGAGAAAGGCAAATTGCCTACGGAGCCGATATTACTTATGGAACAAATAATGAATTTGGATTTGATTATTTAAGAGATAATATGGTTGTAAGAAAAGAGGACAGAGTACAAAGGAGACTTAATTATGCAGTTGTTGATGAAGTAGACAGTATTTTAATAGATGAAGCCCGTACCCCGTTAATTATCTCCGGGCCGACCGAGGAATCGACAGATAAATACTATAAATTAGAACGAGTTTTTTCCAGGCTTAAAGAAGGAATACACAATGAGGAAACCAAACAGGAAACAGGGGATTACATAAAGGATGAAAAAGCCAATACTACCTATCTTACTGAAGAAGGAGAATTAAAAGTAGCCAAGCTCCTTGGTTTAAATGACCTTCACACTATTGAAACCATGGAATATAAGCATCATGCGGAACAAATGCTTAAGGCACACTGCAATTTTCAGCGGGATGTGGATTATATGGTGAAAAACGGGCAGGTGGTTATTGTAGATGAGTTCACTGGCAGACTTATGCCCGGAAGGCGTTATTCGGATGGCCTGCATCAAGCTCTTGAGGCGAGAGAGGGAGTGAAGATAGAACAGGAGAGCCAAACACTTGCAACAATAACGTTCCAAAATTATTTCAGAATGTATAAGAAACTGGCTGGAATGACCGGAACAGCAGAGACTGAAGCTGTTGAATTTCACAAGATATATAATTTAGAGATAATTGTAATACCTACAAATAAACCGCTTAAAAGAACTAATTATCCGGATGTTATTTACAAAACAGAGAAGGAAAAATTCAAGGCTATCGTAGAGGAAATTAAGGAACTTTATAAGATTGGAAGACCTGTACTTGTAGGTACGATATCTATAGAAAAATCAGAAGTTTTAGATCAGATGCTTAAAAAAGAGGGGATTCCCCATGAGGTTTTAAATGCCAAATATCATGAACAGGAAGCAAAAATAGTGGAGAGAGCCGGTCATGAAAAATCTGTGACAATAGCGACGAACATGGCTGGCAGAGGAACTGATATTGTTTTGGGAGACGGTATAGCGGATCGCGGAGGGCTGCACATATTGGGTACGGAACGTCATGAGGCAAGACGTATAGATAATCAGCTTCGGGGACGGGCAGGCAGGCAAGGGGATCCGGGTTCTTCAAGATTTTATCTGTCCTTTGAGGACGACCTTATGCGAATTTTTGGTTCTGACAAAATTAAGGGGCTTATGGAAAGACTGGGCATGCCTGACGGACAGCCAATAGAACATAGAATGGTAACAAGGGCAATAGAAAATGCTCAAAAGAGAGTTGAAGGTCGCAATTTTGACATACGTAAAGACCTGCTCAAGTATGACGATGTAATGAATAAACAAAGGGAGGTAATTTACCAGCAAAGAGATATGGTGCTGGAAGGTGAGAATTTAGAAGATTATGTATCCGATACGATAAATGAAATTGTAGGGAAAAGACTTTCTATTTATACACCGGAAAATACTCATCCTGAAGAATGGGATTTGGACGGACTTTCAGCTTGGCTTAGACAGAGCACGGGTCTTTCTTTTAATAGGGATGAAATAGACTCTGTTAAGATAGAATATCAGGAACTGAAGAAATCTTTGGTTAATAGGATTGAGGCGGCTTATAAAGCTAAGAGAAACGCAATTATACCTCAGGCTGAGCAGGCAATAATGCTGCGTGCGATAGATACAAAATGGAAGGATCTACTCTACGCTATGGATACTCTTAGAGAAGGTATCGGCTATCAGGCTTATGGACAGAAAGATCCACTTGTAGAATATAAAAGAGAAGGATTTAATATGTTCTACGAAATGATTGAGAGCATAGAAGACGAAATCATTGAGTATGTTTTGAAGGTTCAGGTTGGGGATGAGGGAATTCATATGAAAGAAGTTTTTGATACTTCGTCTCAACATCTTAGTCATGAACAGGCAAAGGATATGAGACATCTCAGTATGCAGCAGGCTAAACAAATGCCTCAGCAGCAGGAGACGTATGCAAATCAACCTGATGAAGAAATTCCAAGAGAGCCATACAAAAGAGAAGGGAAAAAGATAGGGCGTAATGAGCCTTGTCCATGC
>DAOVHI010000075.1 GCA_030671985.1 bacterium | reverse complement strand
TTTTCCAAAGACTTTGAAGGATAGGGAATCAGCTTATAGAAGAATTGTTTTTGATGAATTCCTTTTACTGCAATTAGGAATTACCTCGAAAAAAGCCTCTATTTCAGAGCCTCAGCTTGGTATAAAGCACGAAAATAAGGGTAGACTGCTGGCGCAATTTCTCAAAGCCCTGCCATTCAAGCTGACTAATGGACAGCATAAAGTCATAGATGAAATAAATCAGGACATGACGTCTGAGAAGCAGATGAACAGATTAATTCAGGGTGAAGTAGGATCGGGAAAAACCGTTGTTGCAATTGCTGCACTACTGACCAGTGTTGAGAACGGCTATCAGGGAGCCATAATGGCGCCGACAGAGATACTTGCAGAGCAGCATTATATTTATATGGCAGAAGCATTGGCTCCAATCGGGATAAAAATCGATCTGCTGATTGGCAGTACCGGTCAAAAATCACGTACGGAGATTATAGAGAATATACGAAGCGGAGTTACGGATATTATTATTGGAACGCATACGTTGGTTCAAGAGAAAATTAAATTTAAAAGACTTGGGCTTGTAGTAATAGACGAACAACATCGTTTTGGTGTGCTGCAGCGAAACATGTTAAGAAAAAAAGGGCTTAATCCCGACGTTTTGGTAATGACCGCTACGCCTATACCTAGAACTCTTGCGCTCACTGTATATGGAGATTTGGATATTTCTACGATCAGGGAACTTCCTTCCGGAAGAGGCGCTGTATCAACACATTTGGTCTCAAATTCACAGCTTCAGGGGATATATGCGTTCATTAAAGAAGAGATAAAAAAAGGGCGGCAGGCATATGTTGTCTCTCCATTGATTGGGGAGTTGAATATAATGAAGTCTTCGACAGTTATCGGAGCTACTCAGATCTTTGAACATTTCCAAAAAGAGGCATTTCCAAATCTAAGGGTAGGGCTTTTACACGGGCAAATGAAAAACGAGGATAAAGAAAAGGTAATGACAGAGTTCCGTGAAAACAAGATCAATATACTGGTATCTACAACAATTATTGAAGTCGGAATAGACATCCCTAATGCAACTGTAATGCTGATAGAGAATGCCGAACGATTTGGGCTTTCACAGCTTCATCAACTTAGAGGAAGAATCGGCAGGGGGCAGGACCAGTCATATTGCATATTACATGGTACGCAAGGCAATCCTGAAGCGCAAAGGAGAATGACAGTTATGACACAAACCCAGGACGGCTTTATGATTGCGCAGGAGGATCTGGAACTTAGAGGCCCGGGGGAATTCTTCGGAACAAAGCAGCACGGTCTGCCTGAATTAAAAATCGGCAATATAATTTCAGATATAGATATAATGGAGATTGCCAGAAAAGAAGCCGCTAATATAATTAAATCTGATCCTGAACTCTCGGCCGAAGAGAATCGTCATATCAAGAGAGATTTTCTGCAGAGCTTTAAACATAGGATTGATTTAGTAAGGGTAGGATAGTGCGTGTAATTGCAGGAAAAAACAGTGGAGCCGTATTAGAAACAATTCCAGATAGAAAAACGCGTCCCACATTAGGAATTGTTAAGGAGGCGTTATTCAATATTCTGGGTGATAAGGTTATTGATGCGGAGATGCTTGATCTTTTTGCCGGTTCAGGTAGTCTTGGAATAGAAGCGCTCAGCAGAGGAGCAAAAAACGTTGTGTTCATAGATAACAATTCGAAATGCGTGCGTGTTATCCATAAAAATTTAAACAAGTTTGATTTTGGAGTCAAAGGTTCCGCTTATGTGAGAGATGCGTACAAAACTATAAACTTTCTCGCCAATCGGAATAAGAAATTTGATATTGTTTTAATGGATCCTCCGTATGATACAAAAGAAGCCAAAAAAATCTTAAATAATCCGCGTCTTAAAGATATACTGAACAGCAAAGCGATCTTAGTTATTGAGCATTCCAAAAGAAACACACCGCCTTGCTCAAACATTAAAGAATTATGCCACATTAAATCAAAAAGATACGGGGACACGATTCTGGCTATTTATGGACCTAAGCCTCATTCCTCTACTTAAACAACGATAAATACTCTGACAGGGCAAACAATCTATTCCTTGAAAGACCCGTTACTTCTTTTAAAAATCCGACTCTTTGAAAATCTGCGATCAATCTTCCGCCCGCGGCAAATCCTACTCCTAAATGATCTGAAACCTGCCCGATAGAAGCAATAGGATGCGAAAAAAGGAATAGCAGCAGTTTTTGAGCGGATTTAGACTTTCTTCCCATAGTTATAATCTTGTCATCATATTGTTTTCTGAGTTTAATAATAGCCTCTAAAGTTTCCTTTCCATTTTTAGCTGTTTCAATGACTCCGGAAAGAAAAAACTTTATCCACTGGTCAAGATTATTCGAAGCCCTTACCACACTCAATGAATCATAATATGACCCTTTATTTCTTTCAAAAAAATCTGAAAGATAAAGACAAGGCTTGTTTAATATATCCATATCAACTAATTGTAAAGTTATAAGAAGTCGTCCTGTCCTGCCATTACCGTCCAAAAAAGGATGAATAGTCTCAAATTGATAATGGCTGATCGCAACCCGAATTAAGTGGGGAAGATTGATTTTCTTATTGTGCCAAAATTTTTCAAGGTCTGTTAATAAATTCGGCAAATCTTCGTGATGTGGCGGAACGAAAAAAGCGTCTTTTAAGCTTGAACCGCCTATCCAGTTTTGGCTTCTTCTTACTTCTCCAGGAAGTTTATGATGACCCCTTACACCTGAGAGCAATCTCTTATGCGTCTCTTTGAGCAGCCTCATCGATAAAGGTAATTTATCAAGCTCATTGATAGCGAAATTCATTGCCTTGATATAATTTTGAACCTCAGTCCAGTCATCTCGTTTTTCAGGACTGATTTCATTTTCAGGTAAGACAACTTCGTCAATATTCGTTCGTGTTCCTTCAATGCGGCTTGATGTTGTAGCTTCTTTCGCTACATGCATTTGAATAAAAAAGTCCACGTCAGGAACTAGCGTTGAATAAGCATTAAGCTCCCCCAGATAGCGCATAGCATCTTCCAAGAAAACTACAATTTTTCGATCCTCCCATCGATAATCATCATTTATCAGTGAAGGTAAAAAACTTTTATATTCATATTGTTGTTTATAAGTTCCTGCTTTAAACATATATCACCTTTATCACCTTGGAATATTTGTACCTATTTTTTCAAGCCATAACACATATTATCATTTACGCCATTAAATGTCAATAGGAAAATATTTATTGTTATTTATATCCACAAACAAAGCTAGTCATCCTAAATGATAATAAGAGAAAGCCTTATTTTCACTTAAGACGTTAAATAACAATAAGGATGTTCATTATTGTCACTAACTCACCAGAACGCGCTATCTTGCTCAAACATTAAAGAATTATGCCATATTAAATCAAAAAGATACGGGGACACGATTCTGGCGGAGAGGGAGGGATTCGAACCCCCGGTCCCGAAAAATCAGGACAACAGATTTCGAGTCTGCCGCTTTCAGCCGAGCTCAGCCACCTCTCCAATTAAATTACAATAATTTTACCACAACTTGACAGGTAACAAAACTATTTGCTATAAAAATCTATGTTTGCAACCCCTAAAATCAAGATTTGCGGTATTACAAATCTTAAAGATATAGAACTGGTTTCCTCTTCCGGCGCTGATTACGCGGGGATATTGGTCAATGTTTCTGCTTCTAAACGCAGTGTCGATATGAAAAAGGCGAAAAATTTATGCTCAAAGGCAAGAATACCCGTTGTTATCCTTTTATGGCAGCCTACGTTTGAAGAAGTTGAGATTGTGTATAACAAACTAAAGCCGTATGCGTTTCAACTGCTTAGTCAGGAAAGTCCTGAACTGGTTTGTGAGATAAAGTCGAAAATTCCAGATGTAGTGGTGTGGAAATCCATACATCTGCCGTCTTCAGAACAGGGCATTGCCCAGGATGTTGACATCAATATCGGGGATATGAGAACAAGAATAAATACTTATGTGAATAGCGGGGCTGATGTGATTCTTGTTGACACGGTTTATAAATCCGGCAATAGTGTTCAACATGGTGGAACGGGCAAAATTTCCGATTGGAATACAGTAGCTAAACTTACCGAAAATCTGGATGCATCTGTGTTTCTTGCGGGAGGAATAAAGCCTTCTAACGTCAGGGATGCTATAAATCAAGTTAATCCATACGGAATTGATGTTGCAAGCGGTGTGGAAAAGGAAAAAGGAATAAAAGATCCTGAGAAGGTTATGGAGTTGATAAAAATAACAAGGAGTTTTTCTAATGGCTAAACAATATGTGAATAAACTTAAGACCGATGATAAAGTTGACAGTGTGTTTATTGTGAGAAATAAGCATGTAAGAATAACAAAAAACAATAAATCTTATCTTGCATTTGAGCTTGTAGATAAATCAGGAGAAATTATTGGAAGAATTTGGGATAACGCAGAGGAAATATCCATGTTATTCAAAGACAATGATTTCGTGAGAGTTATCGGCATAGTTGAAAGTTTTCAGAATAAGCTGCAAATAAACGTTAAACAGGTTCAAGTGGTGGCGCAGGACAAAATAGATATTGACGAATTTCTTCCAACCGCTACTAAAGACATAGATTTGATGTTTGACCAAATTGTCAACATAATTGAGGGAATGCAAAATAAGTGGCTCAAGAATCTGTTGCAGGCGGTCTTTGAAGTGGAAGAATACAGGAAATTATTTAAAAAAGCGCCGGCGTCCGTAAAAATGCATAGTTACTATATTGGCGGACTGCTGGAACATACTTTATCCGTAACCAATATGTGCATGGAAATAGATAAACATTATAAGAATATTAACAAAGACCTTCTCGTGGCAGGCGCTATTTTACATGATATTGGCAAGATATATGAGTATGAGTATTCGCATGCCTTTGATTACACAGACAGAGGCAGGTTGATAGGTCATGTCGTAATAGGAACTCAAATGGTAAAGTCAAAGATAGCTGAGATTCCACAGTTCCCAGCGGAATTGGAAATGCTGCTCGAACATATGCTTCTCAGTCATCATGGACAATATGAATGGGGATCACCCAAGAAGCCCAAGGTATTGGAAGCGGTTATTCTTCACTACATGGATGATATGGATGCAAAGATATCGGGCTTTCAGGAAATGGTAGAAAAGTCTCAGGACCCGGACAAAAAGTGGACAGGCCGCAGTTTTATGTTTGATAATAAAATGCTCTACAAAGACAGCAATATCGACCTGTAGAGAGCAAAAGGTTAAAGGGGACAACAGACGCCTCTTCAGAAGTTTCCCCAAAAAGACAAAAGCTTAAAGAATAAAGAATAAAGTGGTCAACTCCCTTTAATCTTGGTAAGAGATAAAAGAAAAAAATGAAAAAGCTAAATGATAATTGGTAATCTCGCATTAAAGTTAGGCGATTCTGAAAAAGACCTGCCGGACAATATAACGGAGATAAGCGATTCTTCCGGCGCAAAGCCTCTGCCAAAATCAAACTAGAACTCTTTCTTTAGACTTAATCGATTTTAGTTCGGCAGTTACCATCTTTATTGTATCCCGGGCGCTTTGGGGAGTAACTATTTCAGGCTCTCTGCCTTTCTCTATACAGTTTGCAAAATATGATAACTCTTTTTCATATGCATCTTTTGTTCCCAGCTCAGGAACGAATGGATTCTCGCCTTTTGGATATACCATGATAGAAGGATTATTCTTTGATGAGAAAATGATAGTTCCTCCCTCAAAATAAGCCCTGTAACTCATCTCAAACCCAAATCCTCCTTCAATAACCCAGTTGCAATCCACTGTTACTACCATATCTTTATCATATAGGTATTGTGTCGACAATATATCAATTCCACCGTCTTTTATTGCATTCGCACCGACACTATATACAGCTTTAGGCATGCCTAATAGATAATTTATCATATCTGCATCGTGCACGTGCAGATCCAGTATTGCGCCGCCGCTTTTACTTCCCTGTGCCAGCCAATTATTCCATGACCACGAGGGGTTTTGACACGCTCGGAGCAGATACAATGATAGAAGCCTGCCAAACTTGTTCTTGGAAACATAATCTTTGAGTATTTCGTATTCATTCCAGAATCTGATGCATTGAGCGATCATGAGAAACCTGCCGCTTTTTTTCTGCGCCTCAATCATTGCGTCGCATTCTTCAACATTCATAGCCATAGGTTTCTCGCAAATTACATGTTTGCCTGCATTAAGAACCTTGATAGTATGTTCTTTATGAAGAAATGTAGGCAGGCATACATCAATAAAATCAATATCTTTATCATTTAGAAGGTCGTCAAACTTTTCGTATGTTTTGATCCCTTCAAGATCAAACTTGTTCACTAATTCATTTATTCGTACGTCGTTAACTGCGCCAACTTCCACATCATCTATCTTTTTATAGCTGTTAATGTGTCTTTCTCCCATATGTCCCATGCCGACTATTCCAACTTTAAGCATCTTAATACTCCCCATTTATAATTTTCATAATTTTTAATCGCTCAAGCAAAGATCCTGTTCTGCCGTATTCTCCTAAACTCAGATCCGATACTGCTACTCTACCAATATGTTTTTTCGCCGCATGCGGCCATTTTCCTTCAGTATACGCCCATGTGTCGTGAATAACATAATAATTTCCATTATCTTTCCCAAGATAGAGCATTATATGTCCCGGTAAGCAAAGAGTAGATATGCCGGGTGAAAGTTTTTCAAGTCCTGCAATTTCCTCACCCATTCTTGCCTGACGACTTGAGTTACGGGGCATCCTTATTCCGAAACATGCAAATACATCCATTATGAATCTGGAGCAATCTCTCTCTCCTTTCATACCTCCCCAGCCATAAGGGGTGTGCAATAATTTAAAAGCCTGATTACTTACATTCCTTTTTGTATAGAGAAGATATCCTGTGTGTACGTCTTCATAAGCAGGTATATATGCTTTTCTAAAAGACAATTTGTTCTTTTTATTTGCAACGGGAAACGCAATAATAAAATACCCTTTTTTGCTGCTCATTAAAGGGAAACATGTTCCCATCTGCGCGTTATCAAGAAAATTTTTACACTTAGAATCTGAGAATATATCGATTTTATTTCCTGTTACAACGACAAATTCTTGGGCATCGCTATATTCAACAAT
>DAOVHI010000008.1 GCA_030671985.1 bacterium | reverse complement strand
ATTTAACTTTTACGCGCCTTCTGTAGTTGACATGAATTCAATCATTCTGATAGAATCAAAATAGATATTGGATGTATAAAGGTCAAAAAATCAAGGGAGGCAAAGATGAATAAGCGGATGAGTAAGGTTTTAATTGTATTTTTAATTCCGATTGTCCTGGCAGGATGTGGATATACTACCAGTACAATAAAAGACGCTGGGATAAGCTCCGTATATGTCCCGATGTTTAAGAACAAGACCTATGAGCACGATATTCATGTAACGGTAACGGATGCCGTCATAAATGAACTTATTCTCGATGGAAACCTGAGGCTATTAAAGCAGGAAGAAGCAGACACTATACTTGAAGGGAAAGTAACAGAATATAAGACGGAGCCGCTTGGATATGATAAAAACAACGACGTGGAACAGTATAGAGTGATAGTAACCGCACAAGTTGTATTCAGAAATCTTAATAAGAATGAGATAATCTGTGCCCAAACCATCAAAGGCAGCACTTCTTATTATACTTCCGGCAGATTAGGAATGTCAGAGAAAGCAGCCACAGACAAAGCTATTGAAAATCTGGCAAGAAATATTGTGAGTGAAGTTATTAATTTTTGGTAGAACCGGCTTTTTCTGCTTTTTTGTTGTGCTCGTTCACTTTTTGCATTATCTGAGATTTTTTTCTGCGGGCGGTGTTCTTCTTAATAATTCCCTTAGTAGCAGCTTTGTCTATTAAAGAGATCGATTTACTTATGGATTTTTGCAGGTCTACCGCGTTTGCTTTTTCATCTATAAGCTTGCCAACATTCTTTACGGCAACTTTAACATTTCTCTTTACTGCTCTGTTTTTTTTGTATCCTTTTCTACTTGTTCTTACTCTCTTAAGAGCTGATTTATGTCTCTGCATATGTAAAATCTCCTTGCGTTTGCGGGTAATTCTATATGATAAAAAGTTTTTGTCAAGTTCTGTTCTGCTAAAATTCTCTTGAGTTTGCCTGTATTAAGTGATAGCTTTTAGAAAAACAGGGGATGTATTGGTATGTCAGGTTATATTATAGCTATATTGACTTTTTTGTTTTTTGCGGTACTGGTTCTTTTATTTAAAGACAGAAAACAGCTGCCTGATCCACTTATACATCAAGAGATGAATAATCTGAGAGAACAGGTTAGTAAAAGTCTCTCAGATAATAGTCAGGTTCTCAATCAGCAGATGTCCCTGATAGTTAGCCAGATAAACACACAACTGCAGAATAATATAAAAATGCTTGAAACAGCCAATAAAAGCTTTTCCGACAAACTGGAAGGCACGACCAAAGTAGTTGGGGATGTGCAGAATCGGCTTACGCAATTAGCGGAAGCAAATAAAAGGATATATGATATTGGCAAGGATATCTCGTCTTTGCAGGAAATACTCAGGGCGCCAAAGTTAAGGGGAGGCTTTGGAGAGTTCTTATTGGGGGATCTTCTTTCTCAGATTATGTCCCCGGAGCACTATGAGCTTCAGCATACTTTCAAGAGTGGGCAACGGGTTGATGCTGTTATTAAACTATCTCAGCAAATGGTGCCGATTGATGCAAAATTTCCGCTGGAAAACTTTAAGAGACTGATTAATACAGAAGATAAAATGGAAAAGTCGCAAATAAGAAAAGCCTTTGTGATTGATATTAAGAAACATGTTGATAATATCGCCTCAAAATACATATTACCTGATGAAGGCACGTTTGATTTTGCCTTTATGTATATTCCGGCAGAGAATGTATATTATGAAACCATAATAAAGGATGATAATCTGGGAGAAGAAAAAAGTATTTGCAGTTACGCTTTACGCAAAAAAGTAATTCCTGTGTCTCCGAACAGTTTCTATGCGTATTTGCAGGCAATTCTACTGGGATTGAGAGGCATGAGGATAGAAAAAAGCGCGCAAACCATAATAAGCAATCTTGCTCGACTGCATGGTGATCTGGCAAGATTTTATGAGGAGTTTTCAAAAATAGGCACTCATCTCACTCACTCAAAATCCTCCTATGAATCTGCAGAGCGAAGACTGGAGAAGTTCACAAGTAAACTGGAGAATATTGCTTCGTCTGATAAAAAATCCATTATGTCCGCCAAATAACTAATACAAGGAGTTATTTTCTTGAAACTAGTTTTTATGGGAACACCAGATTTTGCATTACTCAGTCTCAAAGCGCTTATACAAGCCGGGCATGATGTGATATGCGTTGTTACTCAGCCTGACAGGCCGAAAGGCAGAGGAAGGGGAGAGATAGCTCCTCCTGTGAAATTATGCGCGCAAGAGCATAACATTAAGATTCTTCAGCCGGAGACAATAACAGACGCATTCGTTGAGAACATTCAAGCGCTCAGTCCCGATCTCGTAGTTGTTGTAGCTTACGGCAAAATACTTCCTAAACAGGTTCTGGATATTCCGCGCTTGGGTTGCATAAATGCGCATGCGTCTTTGTTGCCAAAATATAGGGGCGCTGCCCCAATGCAAGGGGCATTGCTTAACGGCGAGAAAGAAACAGGTGTAACAATAATGTTCATGAATAAAAGAATGGATGCCGGCGATATTTTGCTTCAGGAAAAAATAAGCGTTAGCTTCTCAGACAATATGGAAACCATTCATGATAGATTAAGCAAATTGTCAGCAGAATTATTAGTTGAGGCTATATTACAGATAGAAGAAGGAACTTGTTCCCGAATTCCTCAAAATCATGCAAAGGCAACATATGTTTCAATGCTCAAAAAATCCGACGGTCTCATAGATTGGACAAAATCCGCGGAGGAAATTAATAATATGACAAGAGCCATGAATCCATGGCCTGGGGTTTATGTATTCATAAATATATCCGGCAAGAAACAGAGATTAAGAATATTTAAAACAGAAGTTTATGACAAGTCCGCATATAGCAAAGAAAAAACAGGTGTTTTATTGGATTTGTTAAAAAATAAAGGCGGGCTAGTAGGCACAGGCAAGGGACAACTATTAATTAAAGAGGTACAGCTTGAGGGCGGTAGAAAAGTATCTTTCGAAGAATTTACCAGAGGTCACCCCGTTAAGAAAGGGTTCAGGTTAAACTCAGGATGATGAGCTCAGGTGTGTGATGGATTCGAAATATGCGGTGCGCGGGAACATGTCCACGAGCCCTGTGTCTATAAGTTGATAGCCATGATTGGTCAGAAGCTTCACATCACGTGCCATCGTATCTGCCGCGCATGACACATAAATAATATCACGAGGTTTCTTTCTTCCTAAAATCTCAATTACCCGTTTCACCAATCCGGCACGCGGCGGATCAAGTATTACTGCCGTGTTCTTGATATTAAATTTGTCCAGCGCTTCTTCTAGTAGATCTTCTGCGTAACCATGCCGGAACATCACTTGAGCAAGATCCAGAGTTTGTCCGTTGCGTATTGCCGCATTGATCGCGCGCTTGTCTGTATCGATGCCTAGTACTGTTTTTGCTCCGATCTTTGCCGCTGTGAACGCAAAAATGCCCACTCCACAGTAGATATCTATCACTGTCTCAGGTTCAGTACGATTTAGTATTTCGGACAAGCTGTCGAAAAGCGCATCTGTTACCTGTGGGTTCGTCTGGAAGAAACTTTTTATTGGAACGCTGACATTGCCAAGCGGTGTTTTCTCAACCAGTCTCGCGCTGGAAGGCACGATGCGATTAGTCCAATACACTGCGCCATCATGCTCCGTGTACCTGAGATTGACTGATGTACCGCATCCGAATGATGAATCCTTTCGAAGTTCTGTCAGAAGATTGTTAAGGGGGCTCATTGCCAACGGGCAATTCGGGATATCAAGAACGGTCTTATTGTCCTTCATGTAGTATCCAAAAGTCCTGTCATTTCCCCGTCTCTTCACGTGCATGGATATCTTGTTCCGGTATCCGAGTGCGGATGGGCATCGTATCGGTTCTCTGCAGGTCACT
Source organism: bacterium (assembly GCA_030671985.1). GTDB lineage: Bacteria > JAHJDO01 > JAHJDO01 > JAHJDO01 > JAHJDO01 > JAHJDO01. The sequence continues at coordinate 13,882 of DAOVHI010000008.1, read as the reverse complement.
TCAGAACATCCGCCCATGTGTTCAAGAAGGTTCACAAGCTGTTTCTGCTTGAATTCTATTTCTGCGTCATGTTCCATATGTTGGTAACAACATCCCTCACATTTCTCAGCAAACTCACAAGACGGCACGATACGCAGGGACGATTCCTCCAGAATCTCCACCATGTCAGCCTCGGCACAGTTCTTTTTTTGCTTTCTGATCCGTACCCGCACCAGTTCATCAGGGAGCACACCGTCAATAAAGTAGACCATGCCGTCCAGCCGCGCCAAACCACGTCCGCGGTAGACCACGTCTTGGATTCTCAGTGTAATTGTGTCTTTATTATTCATGTCAAATATGAACGCAGGTATTGGGGAAGGGTAGATAATCCCATTAATTTATTTATTATTAATGAACCAGTCTGATAACTTTCTTTCGGGATCTATTTTGCTTTCGCAAGCTTCTAGCCAACTAAAAAGATTTTCCAGTTCAAATGGTTTATGAAAAATATGCGTGTTTAATTTATTGGCTTGCTTAATTTGATTATCGTCCCAAGTGCCGGACATTACACCAATATTTTCAGCTTTACAGCCATGATTTAATTGATTTTCAATGAAATTAAGACCGTTTATCCCAGACATGTTAATGTCGGTAATAATAATATCAGCACAGACATAATTTAACGGGCAAGGACAATCTTGTTTTAAAAAAAGAGGACAACCCCCTACTTCAGAAAATTTAAAAACTTCATATCCTCTTTTTTCAAGAATTGAAGCAATCATAAAACAAATACTCTCATCATCTTCAAATACTAAAGCTCTTAATTTCATAATTTATCCACTCCTTATTGAACAGTTATCTTCATCGTGTTCAAGATAGTGAATAATTTATTATGTGTCAATGGGTTTTTGTGTAAAAATACGGATTTTAGACTTGATTAAGGACATACAGCTTGAGGGTAGTAGAAAAGTATCTTTTGAAGAATTTACCAGAGGTTTCTCTGCTAAGAATGGGTTCAGGTTCCGATAGTAGGGGGATTTAGAGTCTAGCGATTGGAATAACTGGTTTTTAAAATCTGTACTCATCCCATTATCATGCGCATCCATCAAGATATTTCCATCCCAATCCGTTTTGTTTCCTGTATAAAAAAGTTATACTCTTAAATCCACCCATAAATGGACAAGTTGAAAAAATTTGGGATTTACATTTTTTCGTTTCAGATTTTGTTTTCCTCTGAACACAGGCGAGTTAATAAAATCAAAAGAAAGCGATGAATTATTTGGAAATTGTTTTTGCTGAAAGTTGTTTACCTCACAAACGATCTGTTCCGGTTTCATGTTTATGATGTAACCAATCATCATTCCGGAAGACGCCCATTCGCCATACTTATGTGTGGGGCAATCGAAGCGTTTTATTCCCTTGATCACATAATTCTCATTAAGTTTCCACCTTTTACTGGTTGGGTTACCCAGACGTTTACATTCAATATGCAAGACTATTTCATGTTCTTCGGGGTATGAAGCAAACGGATTATAACATTTGCAGGTAAAATCAGGGCAGTTTCCCCTTCTGCCTTTCAGTTCATTATTAGTCACAGGCTGAATGGGTTTTTCCCAATCAGGCGTACGAATTTCACAATTTCGTTTGGTCCCTTCATTGAAACATACAGTGTTTAGAATAGGACAAAGCTGTTCTGAAATTTTGTCTTCATGATTCAAAGGACATGCTTTTTTTGACAATAGAGCAAGTGCTATTGAAAAAACATCAACATAGAGTGCTTCATGTCGGTTCCATAAATCGGAGATGGAAGGTATAACGCGTCGTTCCACTACGAATCTCTCCCATCTTTCTGCATTGCTTTACACAACGTCGCGTTAGCGTCTTCCCGCGCAAGACTGCGAGTCCAAAAACGTTTTGTATTGCGCTTGATAATAATAATTTTATCGTCTGAAATAACATAAACTAAACCGTCCAATAATATCTGAGAAATTCCCATGGGCTGTGGTAATGCTTTACCAATTTGTTCCAGAATATATCTCCATGAATCATTTTTTGGTTTTAGATTCCAACTATCTCCTTTGTCTGCCGGAAAAAACTCGACTGCCAGCATATTGCCATGTGCGCCCACATGAACTTTCGCACGTATTTCTTCATCATTCCCAAGATAAGCGTTCCAGCGTCTGGAAAAAATCTTTATATAAGTTTCAATCCAAAACCGATCATTGCCGACTACCGCAGGCATAGCGCCGATGCCGTCAAACGGCTGGTAGAAAAATGGTAGTATAACTTCACAGCAATCGTGGATCAAATCTTTTTGTTCTTCATTTAATCCGTAAAGTTCAAAGACTGCCTCATCCAATTCTATTTCCCATTTCCTGCGTTTTGCTTCAATCTTCTTTTCGGGTACACCGTCAAGATTTAGAATATCCTGTTTTTGAGGATGATAGTTGCGGAGTTTATCAACGATAGCAATGACTTTATTAGCCATTTTATTACTCTTTTCAAATAAATTACCAACCGGAAAATTAAATATTTCTTCCAGATGAATCTCATAATGCCATAAACCCCAATTGGAAGAGGTGAAAAAAAAGAAAAACCTTGCAAAAGATGACCATAATATTCCTTGTAGAAGCAAATAATTATTTTTGTTCTTATTTGAAAGTTTTATACAGTGAATGGAATTTCTAAAACAAAACTTCTCTTCAATAAAATTTGAAATTATTTGTCCTTTGGGTTCCTGCTTTTGCTGAATTCCTCGCTTAATTAAAATTCGACTTCCTGAATATATTTCTTCATTCTTTCCACGTGATTCTACCCGATTAGGAGGATCAATAAGCATATCATCATCAATAATGGAATATTTTTCGAATTCAGTTACAGGAAGTTCTCTGTATTTAAGAAGCCAGTCTGATTTTTTTAATCGATTGCCTTCTTGAAAGCCGCGAGCAGAAGTCTTCTTGTCAACAACAGAAAGCAAGCGCTTCCAACGACTGATTGTTTGAATAAATAACCAGTCACTATGTCGACCAAACCAATAACTTTTCCACAACTTACTAGAGGTTAGATTTTCATTTCGCAGAATATGGGCATCATACTTTGACAGAATCACAGACTGCGTTTTTACCAAAGCAATCACCTGTTTTGCAGACCAGTAAGTTACAGGAAAATCTTTTTGCCTTCCTTTTATAAAGCAGACAGATAAAAATGGAGATACTCCTCCTTTGAAAAAAAATTTCCTTACATGCGTAAAGTTAAAAACTTCCTTCAGGCGCACGCTATTCATCCACTGCTCACGAAAAGTCTGAGTCGTTGAGCCATGCTTAAATAAGATCCCTGCTGATACAAGCATTCCCGCTCTTCCGCCATCTTTGAGAAAGTCAAGCGCTCGCCAGAGAAAAGCTTGGGACTTTTCATTATCTCCAATTGGTTTATCATTTTTATGACACCATTCAAGCATAACCCGTTCCCGAATTTTGGTTACTTCATCTGACTTTTTCCCCAGTGCGCCCCACGGTGGATTTCCGACAATCACATCGGCACATTGAGTACCAAAACGTTTCATCCACAACGGATTACTCTCAATGTCTTTCACGTTAAACGTATTACCGACCCATATACAATGATAATGATGTTTAGAACGGTTGTTTGACGCAATCAAATTAGGAAGCTTATTGCCCTGTTTTATCTGCTCGTTAATCGAAGGAGGATCAAGATAATGCAACATGGAGAGATACAAGCTAAATGCGGCAATCCCAGCTGCTTCTTTGTTGACTTCAATCCCAGCTATCTGTTTTTGCAGAATATCTTTCAATTCATTGAATGACAAAGGAGTATCTTTTTCATATTGTTTATAGCGAACTATTCGACGGAATGCTTCAACAAGAAAAATCCCTGAACCACAGGCAGGATCAAGTACGCGAGGAGCTTTTTTTAAGACTTCAGAGGTCAATGTTCTGGAAAGAACAAATTCCGCCAAAACAGGCGGAGTATAATACGCCCCGTCCTGACGGACTTTATTTTTCTTTTCCTCATCAATGGTTGCAGGATGATAAAACTCCTCATAAATTGAACTGATAATATCAAGCGGTACAATGTCAAAACGGTAAGAATAGAAAAATAGTTTTTTTTGAATACCGGCATTGCCGTAAAAGAGTTCTTGAACGCGATTCAAATGAGGCTGCTCTACCGTTGCTTCTTCTGCATCCACATCAGGAAACATATCGCCGTTAAAATCGCGAGCCAATGATCTGAACAATGCGTAAGTAAAATCCTTATTTCCCAGAACACGCGGGTAGAAAGGATTATTTTTCGAAAAGTCAAATGCGGTGTGTTCTGATCCATTCTTCAGAATGTCTGTCCACCCGGCTGTCTTTCGTGCCACGTTACGAAAATATTCTTCCGTCAAAATTTGACGGTCTTCCAAATAACGGATAAAAATAGAACGGCCAATCAGTGCATGAGCGTACTTTACTTTTTTACCAGATAAACCGGTCTGAATTAATTCACGGCGAACAGTTTTCAAGTCTCGTATCAGAGACTTATCTGCTCGATTTTTCAGGTCACCAAAACGACCTTTCTCAAAAATCTTTCCCGATTCAATGTTGTTGCGGTGAAAGTCCTGTAATTTTTGAGCAGCTTTTTCTATGTTCTGTAGTGTAATCAGCGTTTCAAGTTTATTTCGATTTTTACTTTTTTTTTCTGAAAAATCAAACGGCTTTTGAGCCAGGTCATAGATAGCTATTTCACCATGCGAAGCTAAAAACAGTAGCCGGGGGCGTGCAAGGCTCCAAATACGATTGAATGCCTTGTGCCTTTCCACATCACTTTCTCCACACTTTGCAAAAACGGCAATTGGATTATTCTCAATAAAAAAGACTTTTTCAGCGCCAGCTCGTTTCGCTGCAGAGAGCCACTCCCCTTTTTCCAGCCATACATCTTTATGACAAAAATTCGGAGTATCGGCAGACGAAAACAACTCACCGTTTTTAAAATCCAGATCTGAATATAATTTTTCTAATACATCCATTTTTTTACCTTTGAAAAAATCTGAATATTACTGTATTTGTGATCTGCTTTGATTTTCGTAATCGTGGACAAACTTTTAAAACACCAATCAAAATTTGCCTCAAATTTACTCCCTTTCGGGGTTATTTGATAAACGCCTAACATTAATCATTGAATGTTTATTGTTAATTTAGTGCTACTATACGTAAAATTGCTTAAAACCTCAATAAAAAACGCATTAACACTTTCATTTCTTGAAATATAAAACATAAATATTTCTTATGCTTCTTTGAGTCCGGATAGAAGTTCTTGGATAAGTTCTTTAACTGTAGTAATTTTACTGATGCGATACGCATTCTGTCCGCAGAAAATGAGGCCGTGATCCACATCGCCAAAATAGGAATTTACAAGAGCCTGCGCAATACAATATCTTGCAGTTTTAACTTTGCAGGCCGTGAGGCATCTGTAAGGACAATTTATTTTCAGCTTTCCTTTAATTTTCAAATCCTTTAAAAAGCGATTATTTATTGCTCGTCCGGGCATGCCGACAGGACTTTTAATAATAACAATGTCCTCTTTTTTGACCTTCAGATAAGCTTGCTTGAATTGCCGGGACACATTGCATTCTTCGGTACAGACAAAACGAGTTCCCATCTGAACTCCTGAAGCGCCTAGAGAAAGCATTCGCGCAATATCTTTTCCATTATAAATACCGCCTCCGGTAATAATGGGAATTTTCTTTCCGTATTTATCTTCATACGGTTTAATCGCTTCCAGGATTTCAGGCAGAAGCTTTTCGAGAGAATATTCCTCCGGACGTTCTAACTGTTCTACTGAAAAACCGAGATGTCCCCCTGCCAATGGTCCTTCAAGGATCAGTCCGTCGACGGTTCTTCCATATCGTTTGTCCCATGTTCGCAGGATAAATTCTGCAACTCTGGCAGAACCGATAATAGGCACAAGGTTTACACTGGGATCCTCGACCAAAGCGGGAAGTTTAGTTGGCAATCCGGCGCCGAATACGATTATTTTAATTCCTTCTTGTACTGAGACTTTAATAAGATCATTTACGTTGCTGAGCACACCCATAAAGTTTACTGCGAGGTGACCGTCTGTCATGCTCCTAGCCTTGCGAATCTCATTTGCTAATGCTTCTCTGGATATTCTTTCATATTCTTGCTTAGAAGCTTCGAGATCTCCGAGACCAATGCTTGATATCGTACCAATGCCTCCTTCGTTTGCTACGGCTGAAGCCAGCGAAGCAAGAGAAACTCTGACACCCATGCCTCCTTGAACAATAGGTATATTTGCGGATAAATTTCCGATCTGAAGTTTAGGAATTTTCATTTATATCTCCATATTTCTTAATTATAAGGCAGGCGTTACCTCCGCCGAAACCAAACGAATTACTCATTGCCGCGTTTAAATCCAGCGATTCGGCGCCATTGATAACATAGTCAAGATGACAATCGGCATCAGGCTCTTTGTGATTAATGGTCGGCGGGATCATTCCGGTAAACACACTCATTACAGTCGAAACGAACTCCACAGACCCTGCGGCTGCCATAAGATGACCAATCATTGATTTTATTGAACTGACCTTTAGGGTTTTTGCATGTTTGCCAAATGCTTTTTTAATAGCCACGCTCTCGCTTTTGTCATTTAAAACAGTGGATGTGCCATGCGCATTAATATATCCTATTCTTGCAGCATCCATATCAGCGTCTTGCAGCGCTGCCCGCATAACCCGGATCATGCCATCGCCCTCTGGTTCCGGCGCCGTAAAATGATAGGCATCGGCCGTATTGCCGTATCCAGCGATTTCAGCATAAATTTTAGCCCCTCGATTTAAAGCGTGTTCCAGATTTTCCAAAACAACAATCCCTGCTCCTTCTCCCATCACAAAACCATCACGATTTTTATCAAATGGTCTAGAGGCGTTTTCTGCGCAATTATTTGGAGTCATAGATCGTGTGGCGCAAAAACATCCATAAGGAAGCGGGGTTATACATGCTTCTGAACTACCTGCAAGCATAATGTCAGCATCTCCTCTCTGAAGAATCCGAAAGGCATCGCCAATGGCGTTTGATCCGGTAGAACAGGCCACAGAGAGAGCAGAAAGTGGACCTTTCAAGCCGTATTTAATAGAAACCATACACGCCGCCATGTTAATGAGCAATTTGGACACAAGAAACGGATTTAAATTTCTTGGTCCGTTTTCTTGAAGCTTGGAATACCCTTCTTCGATTGTTTGTGAACCACCAATGCCTGATCCAATGATGACACCTGCCCTATTTTTGTCAAATGAGAAAGATTCCAATTCTGCATCTTTAATTGCCATTGCAGATGCTGCAATTCCAAATTGAGTGAATCGATCCATGCGTTTTGCGGATTTCTTGTCAATCCATTCCTCGGCTTGAAAATCTTTTACCTCAGCTGCGAGCTTAGAACGAAAATCCGTTACATCAAAATGAGTAACTTTCGCAGTTCCATTCCGTCCGGCTTTTAATCCTTCACAAAAATCCTTTACGCCTATACCAATCGGTGTTACAGCGCCCAAGCCTGTGATAACAACCCGATGTTCATTCATGATGGGGAATTCCTTAATCTTTAGCGATACTATACGTTAAAACGGCTTGAGACATCAAGGGGAAATCATAAAAACGCATCTTGAAACATAAACCAAAATGTGCTAAAAGGATAAGACTCAAAATTTTGAGTCCATACATTTAAATGGGAGAAGTTTGATCCAATGATAAAGATAGCGCCTTCAATCCTTTCTGCGGACTTTTCAAGGCTTGAGCAAGAGGTGTATAGAGCTGAACAAGCAGGAGCGGATCTTATACATATTGATGTTATGGACGGACATTTTGTTCCTAATATAACAATAGGGCCGGTAGTGGTAAAATCAATAAAAAGCAAGCTCAACATTCCGCTTGACGTGCATTTGATGATTGAAAATCCGGACAAATACATAGATGCTTTTGCAGAAGCAGGCGCAGATATTATAACTGTACATGTCGAGGCATGCGAGCATCTGCATAAGACGCTTGAGCATATACGAAAATTTTCCAAGACGGTCGGAGTTTCGCTTAACCCTTCTACTCCTATTGCGCGAGTAGAACATGTTCTAAAACAGGTTGATATGGTTTTGCTTATGACTGTTAATCCGGGATTCGGAGGACAGAAATTCATCAGATCCGTTCTGCCAAAGATAAAAGAGCTTAAACAAATGGTGGATGAAGCGGATTTATCTGTTGATATAGAGGTAGACGGCGGTATAGACACAGCCACAGCAGCGGATGTTGTAAAAGCAGGTGCTAACATACTAGTTGCAGGAACAGCCGTTTTTGAAGCGCCCGATATAAAAGAGGCAATTGAAATGTTACGCATCGGAGGCAGTGTAAATGTTTGAGGTAATATCAGAAAAGTTTCAGAACATATTCCGCAACCTTAAAAAGCCGGGCAGGCTTACTGAGGACAACATAAAGGCGGCGTTACGGGAGGTACAACTTGTTCTTCTGGAAGCTGATGTTAATTATAAGGTTGTTAAAGAGTTCATTGGAAATATTAGTGAAAAGGCGGTTGGGCAACAGGTGCTTAAAAGTCTTCAGCCAGGACAGCAGGTTATAAAAGTAGTGCATGAAGAGCTGATCGGTTTGCTTGGAAAATCAGCGTGCAGTATAAATATGGCAGAAGCTCAGCCTACGGTTATAATGGTGGTTGGTCTTCAAGGGGGTGGAAAAACAACAACAAGTGCTAAACTTGTAAAATATTTCACAAAACAAAATTATCAGTGTTCTCTAGCAGCAGCGGATATATACAGACCCGCTGCAGTGAAACAGCTGGAAGTTCTTGGCAGCCAATTGAATGTACCTGTTTTTACAGAGGGTAATAACGCTGTAAAGATCGCAACTAATTCTGTCAAACTGGCTTCCAGAGATAGTAAGGATATTGTTATTATTGATACGGCAGGCAGGCTTCATATTGATCAGACCTTAATGAAAGAACTGGTGGATATGAAAAAGGCTACAAAAGCGCAGGAGGTTTTGTTGGTGGTAGATGCCATGACAGGTCAGGATGCGGTAAAGATAGCAAGAGAATATCAGGACGTTTTGGGAATAGATGGTGTAATTCTTACAAAAATGGATGGAGATGCTAGAGGAGGCGCAGTAATATCCGTATGCGCCGTTACAGGCAAACCTGTGAAATTCATTGGAAACGGTGAGAAGCTTGATAATTTAGAGTTGTTTTATCCGGATAGAATGGCATCCAGAATACTTGGAATGGGAGATATTCTTAGCTTGATTGATAAGGCGGAATTCAAAGATAAGGCTGAGCAAGAAAAGGATCTTGCGAAGAAAATAAGAAAAGAAACCCTGACTCTGGAGGATTTCCTTGAGCAGCTTAAGCAAATGAAAAAGCTTGGATCAATGCAGGAAATTTTACAAATGCTTCCAATGCATGGCAAATTTAAAAACTTAAAGATCGATGATGGGAATATGAAGAAACAGGAAGCAATTATTAGTTCAATGACAAAAGAGGAGAGAAGAAGCATAGGGATAATTAACGGGCAAAGACGGAAGCGTATAGCTCAAGGCAGCGGAACAAGTATTCAAGACATTAACATGCTTATGAAAAATTTTGTTGCATCAAGAAAAATGATTAAAAACTTAATGAAACAAGGGGGGATGGTAGGCAAAAGAGGCCTATTCCCCGGGATGATTTAAAAACCATAAAGGGAGATTGATATGCCAGTTAAAGTTAGATTAAGAAGATTGGGAACAAAGAAGAAACCGTTTTACAGGATAGTTGCTGTTGATTCCAGAGTGTCTACTAAGGGAAAAATTTTGGAGCTGTTAGGACATTATGCGCCGGTAGAGAATCCAGTAAAGGCAAATATAGATATTGAAAAGGTGGACATGTGGATAAAAAAAGGGGCACAGCTTTCTGATACGGTAAAGAGCGTATTGCGGAAAGCTAAAAAATCTCAAGGACAAGAAAAAGTAAAGAAAAAACCAGTTGAAGAAGATAAAGGTAAAGAAAAAGGCAAAGTCACACGCAAGACAGCAACCAGTACCAAAGCAGCGCAGAGTAAGAAGGACAGTAAAGACAAGCAAGCCCCAAAAAAAAGCAAAAAGAAACTTAGCAGAGAGCGCTGATGAGAATACATGTTCTTACAATATTTCCGGATATGTTTAAATATCCTCTGCATCAGAGCATGTTAGAAAAGGCGCAGGAGAGAGGACATGTGGATATAAACGTGCACAATCTTCGGGATTTTGCCGATGACAGGAGAAAAACTACGGATGATACTCCATATGGCGGTGGCTGCGGCATGGTTATGAAACCTGAACCGGTATATAAAGCAGTGGATTATATAAAGAAAAAATTCAAGATTGAAACTAAGAATATATCTATTATTCTTACCTGTCCGCAGGGAGAAAGATTTAATCAGGATATGGCGAAAGAGTTAAGTGAAAAACACACTTTAATACTTATGTGCGGAAGATATGAAGGCGTTGATGAACGAATTCGTAATTTAGTTGATAGGGAAATTTCAATAGGTGATTATGTGTTAACAGGAGGTGAATTACCGGCAATGGTTATTATTGATACTGTTGTAAGATTAATACCGGGGGTGCTGGGCAATCGGCATTCTATAAAAACCGATTCTTTTTTTGGTCCTTTTTTAGGGTATCCTCAATACACAAAACCTCCTGTATTCAGAGGGCTTGAAGTTCCACGGATTCTGCTTAGCGGTAATCATAATCAAATAGAATTATGGAGAAAGAAGAAATCTTTGGAAAGAACGTCACTAAGAAGACCGGATATTCTAAAAAATTAAAACAACTTTTAAGAGGAGATGATATGTCAAATATAGGAAGTATTCTGGATGAAGTAAGTAAGTCACAAAAAAAAGACGACATCACAAATTTTTGCGTAGGAGATACTATTAAGGTTCATGTAAGGATTGTGGAAAAGACAGCAGCGAAAAAGGGAAAGATGGGGCAGAAGAAAGGAAAGGCAGAGGTAAAAGAGCGCGTCCAAGTATTTCAGGGCATTGTGATTAGAAGAAAAGGAGGCGGTATCAGCGAAACATTCACAGTAAGAAAAGTCAGCTATGGCGAGGGAGTGGAAAGAATATTTCCTCTGCATTCTCCTAATATTGTGAAGATTGAAGTTGCAAGACAAGGCGCTGTAAGAAGAGCAAAATTATATTACTTACGTGAAAGGATTGGAAAAGCAGCTAAGGTTAAGGAAAAGAAAAAGCAGGCAAAAAAAACTTAGATGCATGTTTTTTTACGAAAACAAGTTATACGCGCGAGGCAAAAAGTTAATTGCGGGGCTTGATGAAGCTGGCAGAGGTCCTCTTGCGGGACCGGTTGTTGCAGGTGCGGTAATCCTTCCTAAATGTTGTAATATCCAGGGTTTGAACGATTCTAAAAAGCTCAGTTCAAAAAAAAGAGATAGTTTATTTGGTCAGATATATGATGCGGCGCTAAGTGTCGGTATTGGAATTGCAGACACAGAAGAAATAGACAAGATTAATATATTGGCCGCCACACACCTTGCCATGAATAGGGCGGTTGATAATTTAAATATCTCCCCTGAATGTGTATTGGTTGACGGATTAAGAGTGGCAAGTTTAAAAAGACCGCAGATAGCAATTATTAAAGGCGATTCAAAAAGCGCATCAATAGCTGCGGCATCCATTATTGCAAAAGTTACAAGAGACAGAATAATGGTGGATTACGGGAAGCAATACCCTCGGTATGGTTTTGAGAAGCATAAAGGATATGCTACACAGTTCCATCTTGAAGCGATAGCAAGGTTTGGCGTATCCCCTATTCATAGAAGGTCATTTTCTCCTGTTCTGGAAAAAGAGAACAAGCAAATGGGCAGGATATCGTTAGGAGAATATGGAGAAGATTTTTCGTGTAGATTCCTCAGGACAAAGAGATATAAAATCATTGAAAGAAATTACAGATCTTTATGGGGAGAGATCGATATCATTGCAAAGGACAAAAATACTTTGGTGTTTATTGAGGTTAAAACTCGTTCTTCGGACAAATTTGGACCTCCTGAAAGCTCAGTTACCCGCACTAAGCAGAATAGGATTCGCCGTATTGCAGAAGCGTACATTAAGGCAAGCAAGTCTCAAAATCTTTGCTTTCGCTTTGATGTGATATCGCTCCTGTTTGATTCAAAAAAAAACATGGTTGATTTTAAACTAATTCAGAATGCCTTTTAGGGGGATATATAAATACTTTGAATTTTTGTTGACATAGTCCTTTTGTTTTTGATAGATTATGGGTACTTAAATTTTGGATAAAATTATGAGTTTAAAATCAGGAGTTGGTGCTAGAGTCGGTTTAGTTTGTTGCGTTTTATTGCTTTCTTGTCTCTCAGTCTATTCCTTAGCAGGCGGATTACCCGCTAAAACAACAAGTCTTTCAGAATCAGCAAAGCCCGCCATTGATATAAATGCAGACAAGCTGGAATATTCGGAACAAGGTAACGTAATTATTGGCAAGGGCAATGTGGAAGTTAAATATGAGTCCATGCGTATGGTTGGGGACTGGTGTAAAGTAAATCTGGTAGAAAAAAAGATTATTGCTAAGGGAGATGTAACGTTTTTTGAAGGTAAAGACAAGATACAAGCAGAAATTATATTCTATGATATTCTGAGTGGGCAAGCGACAGTGGAAAGCATAAAAGGATACACTCCTCCGTGGTTCTGGGATGCTGAGAAGATGGAGCGGCTTTCCTCGGAAGAATACGATGCCCACAATGCAGTTCTTACAACATGTCCTAAAACTTCGCCGCATTATGTGATAAAAGCAAGTCGTCTGAAGATTATTCTTGATGATAGAATCTGGGCGTATAATGCTGTTCTGTCTTTTAAAGGAATCCCTGTTCTTTATACACCGGTATGCATTTTCCCATTAAAACAGATTCCCTATGGGTGGGTTATCTGGCTTGGGCATGATAATTGCAGTGGATGGATGACACTTGCTTATTATAACTGGTATGTTAATAAGGATATACGCGGTCGGATATATGGAGACTATATTGAACAAAGAGGATGGGGCAGACAGCATGAATACTCAGGAGAAAAAATAGATGAATTTCAAGTCCCTGTTGGAAAAGGATTTGATATTGACTACAAGACTCCCGGAGGTAAGGGATATTTATATGGATATCAGATATACGAAAGCAAGAGTTACTACAAAGAAATAGGAGACAGTCACAAGGATGAGTATGGCATAAGTATATCTGATGAAAAAGATGACAAATGGAATAGATGGAAGCTGTATTATAGACACAAGCAGGATTTTGGTGAAGGACTCTACGGTACTACTAAGATAGAAAAGCTCAGTGATCCTGACTACAATGAGGATTTTTTTGATGAGGAATATCTAAAAGGATGGTCGGAAGAGTCACTTACAAGAAGGCCGAAAACTTATTTGTCCCTATCTCAGACATGGGATTATTATTATGTTAGTCTGTTGGTAAGAAAACGCGTAAATAATTTCTATGATGACGTCATAGACCGCCTGCCGGAGATAGATTTTGGCTCAAGGAGGCAGCGCATTGGGGATTCAGCATTCTTCTACAAACTGGATGGCAGCGCTGTAAATCTTGAGAAAGAATCTGATAATTTTCAAAGACAGCGTGTAGATGTAAACGAGACAATATCTATGCCGCGTAAGTATTTTGGCTGGTTAAAGGTAGATCCTTCCGTAGGATACGAAGAAACATGGTTCAGTGGGGATAAAGACGGCAAAGACAATGTGTTGAGAGGAGTTTACAGAGGCGATATTGAGGCAAGCACAAAGTTGTATAAGACAATAGAGGTAAATGAACTCGGGAAAATAAATAGGATAAGACACGT
>DAOVHI010000132.1 GCA_030671985.1 bacterium | reverse complement strand
GATGGATGTTGGATTGGATGTGCTTTGACTTTGAAGCTTGCCTGCTGCTTTTATTATATCTGCATCTCCAGCCGCATAACCGATTCTCCACCCTGTCATTGAATAGGTTTTTGAAACCCCGTTTACTACTATGGTGCGTTCTTTAATATCACTGTTCAAAGACGCTATGCTGACGTGTTGTATACCGTCATAAATTATTTCTTCATATATCTCATCTGAAATCACAAAAATATCACGTTTACAGGCAATATCTGCGATCTCTACCAACTCCTCCTTTGAGTATAGAGTTCCGCAAGGATTTGAAGGACTGTTGATAATCAGGATTTTTGTTTTCTTTGTTATAGCATTCTCCAACTCATCAGGTACGATTTTAAAAGCATTCTTTTCAGTTCCTTGTATGAAAACAGGTTTTGCGCCGGCAAGCTTTGCCATATCAGGATAACTTACCCAATAAGGTATTGGGATAATAACTTCATCACCCGGATTACACATAACCTGAATTAGGTTATAAAGGGAATGCTTCGCCCCGCATGAGACAATAACTTGTTCAGGTGTATAATTCAGCCCATTATCATTTTTAAACTTATCGCAAATTGCTTTCTTAAGCTCCAAGGTTCCCGATGCAGGAGTGTATTTTGTGAAGCCGTTTTCTATTGAAGACACAGCTGCCTCTTTAATATATTCAGGAGTGTCAAAATCCGGCTCTCCCGCGCCAAAACCAATTACGTCTATCCCTTGCACGCGCAATGCCTTTATTTTAGCGGTTATAGCTAATGTGGCTGACGACTTTATACTTATTATTCTATCAGATAATTTTTGCATTTTACTATTCTCCTATCTCAGCTATTTTCTGTCCAACTTTCACTACCTCTCCCTCTCTAACAAGAATATCCTTCAAAACACCGGATACCGGCGCAGGAACATTAAATGTAGCCTTATCCGTCAGCATCTCAATTACATCATCTCCTTTATTTATCTTATCTCCTTCTTCGCACATCCAAAACGAAATCGTTGCTTCATCAATCCCCTTTCCGAGCTCAGGTAAAACAAAATCCATGTTACTATTCCTTTATTTAATTAATTAGATTATTACCTAGTGTTTGTTTTGCAACGGCGAACAGATCGTTCGCCTTATATGAACTTCTAACAAATGGACCTGAAGCGACCACAAACCCCTTATCTTCGGCAAGTTTTTTGTATTCCGCAAACATTTCAGGTGTAATAAATTCCGCAACAGGTGTATTGTTCTTTGAAGGAGATAAATACTGTCCGATCGTTAATAAGTCACAGCCCACATCTCTCAAATCATCCATAACTCCTAAAACCTCTTCCCTTGTCTCTCCAAGTCCAACCATTATACCTGACTTTGTAACTAGTTTTGAATTCACCTTTTTTATCATTTTAAGCAAGTTAAGAGACATTCCATAATCTGCTTCCTGCCGCACATTTTCATATAACCCGGGAACTGTCTCAATATTATGACCAAATACATCCGGCTTGTTTTGGACAACCTGCGTTATACAAGCTTCGTCGCCTTTAAAATCAGGCGTAAGAATCTCTATTTTAGTTCCTGAATTGTGTCTTCTAACACTATTTATAACATCTACAAATTGACCTGCTCCGTAATCCTTGAGATCATCTCTTGTTACTGAAGTTACAACAACATATTTTAAACCTAATTCAGAAACCGCCTTGCCTAATCTTTCCGATTCATTTATATCAACGGACGAAGGAATGCCGTGTTTTACCGCGCAAAATCTACAGTTTCGCGTGCAGATGTCGCCGAGTATCATAAATGTTGCAGTATGACGAGAAAAACATTCGCCTATATTGGGACACTTTGCGTTTTCACATACCGTATTTAAATTTAATCTTTTAAGGATGTCTCTTGTTTCCTCAACCTGTTTCATATCAGGTATCTTTTTCTTAAGCCAGACAGGTAATCTTCTATGCATATCTCATCTCTCTTTCAAAACAATTTCCAAACTCAGTAACAAGAACTTGTTTTGCTTTGCGCATGTCAGTTGTTTCTCCTGTTAATTCATCCAGAGATGTTACTGATTTATCTTTTATACCACACGGAGTTATCATTCTAAAATGTTTTTTATCAGGATTAATATTTATACAAAATCCGTGAAAAGTCGTCCATTTACTCACACCAATACCTATCGCCGCAATCTTGCAATCCCCTACCCAAACACCTGTGTAATTATTTATTCTGCCAGCCGTTATTTTGAAATGCGATAAGAATCTAATTATTACCTCTTCCAAGCTCCTAAGATAAAGATGTATATCCTTATTCCATTTCGCAAGATTCATAATCGGATAACCTACTATCTGACCGGGTCCATGATAAGTAACATCCCCTCCCCTATCTATCTCGTAAACTTTTATTCCATTCTTTTTCAGCACCTCTTCACTGACAAGGATATTTTCCCTGCCGCCTTTTCTGCCTATCGTAAATGTCGGAGGATGTTCTGTTAATATAAGTGTGTCAGGAATCTCATCCCTAATCCTTTCAGCCAATAATTTTTTCTGGAGACTATAGACCTCCATATAATCCTTAAGCCCCGTATCCAAAACATCACATACTGCTTTCATCTAAACTCCATTTTCATAATCCTTAATGAGACATCTTTTTATCCGGCCGAATAAAATAAAATATTATCAGCGATGTAATTGCCCCTAACGTATCTGATAACATATCTTTCTGAGCATCCCATATATCCCCTTGTGCCCCAAGAAACTCTATCCCTGCACTTCCTCCCTCAACGACGACACACCACCACTCGATAATCTCATATCCTGCAGCTACACTCATTATAAAAAACAAACTAAAAATCATTGCCAATTTGAGTCCACAATGTTCTCTTCTCAACAGCCACTCCGCCATACCATAGGCGTAGAACCCTATAACAAAATGCCCGATACGGTCAAAATGATTTCTCTCTGCCCCAAGCATTTCAGTGACCCACCCAAATGGTACATTAGCAAATGTATAGTGACCACCGATAGTATGCCAAAACATCCAAATTGATAACAAACCATAAGCTAAGTTGCTAAAACGAAACTTTTTATATGTCAATACTAACAATATAAATATTGCTAAGACCGGTATCATTTCAGCCACCCAGACTTTCCTTGAAACAGGAGAAATAGCGAGAGCTATAAAAAACAGAAAATATACGCCTGCCAGAATATGGGGGAAATGCTTACTCATCAAAACGACTCCATTCTTACTTCGTATTTTTTGGCGGTTTATATACAAACCAATCTTCTTTTGTTATTTCATGAAAATAGTCTGCTTCATCAATTAATATCTTGGCAGTTGTTTCTTTT
>DAOVHI010000039.1 GCA_030671985.1 bacterium | reverse complement strand
TAAAGTTGGAAATATTATAATAGGCGGAGATGCTCCGGTATCCGTACAGTCCATGACAAAAACGGATACCAGAGATATTAATGCCACAGTTAGGCAGATAAATAGTCTGGAGAAAACAGGTTGTGAGATTATAAGAGTTGCAGTCCCTGATATTGAAGCGGCAAAATGCTTGGGAGAAATAAAAAAACAGATTAACATCCCTCTTGTTGCAGACGTGCATTTTTCATACAAGCTTGCGCTGGAGGCAATAAAACAAGGTGTTGATAAATTAAGACTTAATCCGGGGAATATTTCCAGTCAAAAACATCTTAGTATGATCATTTCCGCAGCCGCAGAAAAAAACATAGCAATAAGAATCGGTGTAAATGCAGGCTCCGTTAAATCAAAACTCATGGTAGATACGTGTCTTAAGTATCTAAAGATTTTTGAAAAGCACAAATTTCACAACATTATCATAGCGCTAAAATCTTCAGATGTACTCTCTACCGTAGAAGCTTACAGGCAAATGGCAGCTAAATGCGACTATCCATTTCACCTTGGCATTACAGAGGCCGGTCCATTGCCCGAAGGACTTATCAAATCCTCTGTTGGATTGGGTATACTCCTTTCAGAAGGAATTGGAGATACTATCAGAGTTTCACTTACCGCGCCTCCTGAAGAAGAAGTAAAAGCAGGCTTCCGAATATTGCAGTCATTAAAACTCAGAGAATACGGTCCGGAGATTATTTCCTGCCCGACCTGCGGCAGATGCAAAATTGATATTATAGCGATTGTAACAGAACTAAAAAAACAACTTGAACCTATTGCCCTACAATTGCCATCTATAAAGATTGCTGTCATGGGCTGCGAGGTAAACGGTCCGGGTGAAGCAAAAGAGGCTGATATTGGAATTGCCGGAGGAAAAACCTCAGGAATCCTGTTTTGCAACGGCAAAATCGTTAAAAGAGTCAAAAAAGAAAAACTTGTTCAGGAATTGATAAGCAGAATCAAAGAACTAAAATAAAAATTCCCTCTTTAAAGTCTGATTGTTTTTCTCGCTGGGAATTTATCCATTTTTTTATTTAACGCTACCCCTCAGGAGCGACGCGCAGCGGCGTCTCACTGCAGGGACTTGTTATGAGTTTATTTCTTATTGGCTGTTTTTTCCTCTTCTTGCATCTGCTTCATCGCATTTTCAAATGATTGGCGCTGTTCTACGGAAAGCCAACCATCATCGCCTGTAATCTTTAATTCCCATTGCTGCTTCCAGTTTTCAAGAAATGCCTTAAATTCATACATCTTTTTGAGTTTATCAAGTGTCTCTTTTGGTACATCTTTGAAACTTTCAGACACCTTATATTTGTCAATAAGCCCGGAGTAGGTTCCTTGAGTTTTATATATTCCTTTGGGCAAGATTCCTATTTGTATTGCACCAATACCACTCAGATCTTTATTTACATGTAATTCAATCTCAAGTGTGTCATTGGGAGCAGTCGCATATTTTGTGGAAGACTCAAAACCAAAGTAGATTTCTCCGGCTTTCGGATTTTGGGGCATGGCCATTGGCTTCCAACCTTGTGTAACCTTTCCATCCTTGAATATTGTGATTTCAGTTGTTTTATCCCCTCGCTTAATTCTCAGAACAAGTTTACCCGCGAGATACTTTTCTTTGCTCATAAATGTCCAGTGAAACGCCGGTTGCTGTAAAGGCAACTTCAAAGAGATCTGCCTCATTTGTGGCTCAGGTACTTTCGTCTGCAGATCTTTGGGCATCTTAGTCATGTGCAGCGCGTAAACCGTAGTCCCCATAGCCATGACAATGATACCTGCTAAGAATACCATATTCAAAAACAGTAGGCTGAAATGGTTTATTCTTTTCATGACGGTTGTCCTTTCACTCATAACATTAATCATTGAACAATTACCCTTATTTTGTTGTAAGTTTGACACACAAGACTTAAAATATCAACAAAAAATGTATGTTTTGCTGGAAATGGAAATTCAAACAGATAGCTGCCTGAATTCCACGATTTAACTAATTTCCCTCTATAATTCTCTCTTTTATCTTATTATAGAAAAATGATATTAGTATCAGGATTATTCCAAGAACTATGAAGGAAATCATGCGATATATTTTGCCGAGATTCCACAAATCATAAAAGAAGACCTTTAATATTGTCAGCCAGAGAAGTCCTATAGCGCTTACTCGAATGTATTTGTTTCTCCACACAAATCCTCCCGCCATTAAAATCAAAGCGTACATTGTCCAAAAAATAGAAAAGAACATGTTTTTCCGATTGCCAAAACTTCTGTGCAGGGTCTCTCCTAAGTATTTATAATGTCTGTATATCTCGGAGTTAACATACCAGAAGAACTGAATTATAGAACTTGTAACTAAAACTTTTTCTAAGCCTTTTTCAATATTAGTCATATTAAATTTAAACCGATGATATAAAAATCCCGCAAAAGCCGTTGAACATGCAACAATGAAATGAGTAATAAAGCGTTGATTAATAAAAAACGCCTTTTCTAAAACTGGTGAGGCGCTGAGCTCAAAAAACGTAGATTTAAATATCGCCAGATACAGCATAAGAAGACCAAATGTTCTAGTCCATACACGGTTAAATTTTAAACCAAGATAAATCACACCTGCTCCGCATACAGCCCAACCGAGCTTAAGCCAGTGTGCGTCAAGATAAATTCCAAGCCCCCATCCAACAAAAATTATTCCCAGAGCTTCATAATATCCTCTTATTATTTCAGGCAAAGACTTTTTGTTTAGAGATAATGCTATATACCCTACGGCAAGCAGTCCCATTACAAAACCCGCTTGATTCAAATAGCTATTTTTCAGTAAGGAATACTGAATGATATTAAATAAAATTGGATTTCCAATAATTATTAGTTCTTCAAATTTTGATGCTTTTTGCTTCCACTTAATAAGCTGGATGTTTGTTAATGCCAGAAAACATACATAAAACAAGACTGCTCCTGAAAGCACAGGCGCTATTTTGGCGACGGGATATTGTGGAAAACAAGACAGCCAGAACACAATATATGTACCGGTAAACATGATAGTGTTCAATACACGCCAGTTTTTGTATCTTGCTATTACTCCAAAGGCAATATCTATGATCAGTAAATAGCCAAATAATCCCAATAAATTCGGGTTATCCGTATGAACAAGAATCGGGACAAGAAAGGCGCCGATAAGGCATAATAAACTCAGGGACAGAGAATTATGACGCATTGATATATAGGAACTTCCTGCAATTATAAGTATCAGGAGAATGAATGCCGCCGGAAGCGAAATCAGATGATAATAATTATATCCCACATATATTGATAGATATATTATTGCTGTTCCAAGACCCGTTAAGCTCTGCGCAAAGTTTTTTAATTTTTTCTTATTGAGATACTCACCCAGCCCGATTATAAAAACACCGGATACCACCCCCAATATTATTCTACCCAATTCTTTTATCCATTGATGCTCAAAAGCATATTTAAGGAAAAAACTAATCCCTATCAGAAATGCAAATATTCCGATTTTATTCAGCAAATTACCTCCTATAAGCAACTCAATCTCAGAAGGAGACCTTGTCTCTCTTTTGGCACGAAATGTTTCTATCACAGGAGGAGCTTTTATAACGGGCGGTTCAACAGTCTCCGGCTTCATATTCCCAGACAACCTGTTTTCCAGATTTCTTATTTTATCAGACTGAGTTTGATTTGACTTTTTAAGCCCTTCTAACTCGTTCCTAATTTCCTCATTATTCATAATTTGCCCTTTCGCTCAGTTATTTTTCAATTGATATAATTAGGAAACTTAAATTTTATCGTTCCCTGATACTATCTTTTCCACTTCTTTCCGCTTTATCTTCAGTGTTGATGTTTTGGGGAGTTCTTTTTCTGAGATCATGAAACTTGTAATTTTCTTGTATGGAGCAAGGAGCTTGGAATGCTTGTGCAGCTCTTTCCTGATAAAAGACTGCATATCTTCTTTTAATGCCAATCCTTCCTCTTTAATCCTCTCCAGATTTGGAACCACAATTGCAAAAACTTCTTCAGTCCCTGCCTTTATACCACTGACAATTTTTTTCCCTAACACACATGCTTCCTGTATATACGGGCTCTTTGAGATGACCTCTTCGACTTCTTCGGGGTGAATCTTCTTGCCTCCGTCAGTAACAATTATATTCTTCAACCGTCCGGTTATATAAAGATAACCGTCTTTATCCGTGTATCCTATATCTCCGGTATGAAACCAGTCATCGGAGAAAGCCTTCTTCGTTGCCTGTGGATTTTTATAATATCCATTCATAACCTGCGGTCCTTTTATTAAGATTTCACCGGTTTTCTCTTCATGATTTTGAAGAACAATCTTTATCTCCGTATCTAACAAAGGCTTTCCTACAGAACCTACACGATTATGTTTGAATGTATTTACTGTTACGACAGGCGAGGTCTCTGTAAGTCCGTAACCTTCTAACACTGTAATATTCATTAGATTTAATTTATGCACAATTTCCTTATCAAGCGGCGCTCCACCCGATACGAGCCCTCTTAACTTGCCTCCAAATTCGTTATGAACTTTTTTAAAAAGAATTTTGCCGGGATTAATGCCGAGTTTACTAAGTTCTGAAGAAATACACAGACTCATATTAAATAACTTTCTTGCACAAATGGAGCTTGCGTTTAATTTGGATAATATTGAATGATATAGGAATTTAATAAACTTTGGAACTGCGAGTATGATTGTTGGTTGTGTTTTTTGCATCACATCGGAGATAGAAGAAATTTTTACCTCTTTTGACATATATGTAATCCTTGCGCCTTTTGAAAGAGGAGTGATAAATCCGCACGTTATTTCAAACATATGATTCAGGGGAAGTATTGATAAAAATCTATCTTTTTCTGAGAAATCAACTGCTTCGCTAATTGCCTCTATCTGATGAAGAATATTATTGTATGTCAGCTTAACACCTTTTGGATCACCTGTTGTGCCTGAAGTATAAACAATTAAGATTAAATCCTTTCTATCAACGTTCCGATGATACAGCTCACTCTTTCTCCACCTAAGCTCCCCAATAGACAGAACATTTTCATCTGTTTTTTCGTATTCAAGCGATATGAGAAAAATGTTTTTGTCAAAACCCGCTATTACGTTTTTTATTTTTTCCATATACTTGGCTGAAACCAGAACAGCTCTGGCTTCAGAATGAGCAAGTATAAAACCTATTTCTTTTTCTTCTAACTGCACATCTAGAGGAACAACAACAGCTTCTGCACTTATTATTCCAAAAAACGCAACTCCCCATTCAGGCCTGCTCTCAGAAAAGATACAGACTCTATCTCCTTTTTCTATGCCATTCTTCATTAATGCTGCTGAAATATCTCGCGTTCTATCGGCAAGCTCACAGTAGGTCATCATTCTCATTCTGCCGTCTTTTTGAAAAATCTCCAGAGCAATTTTGTCTGAATACAAGACGCTGACCTTCCCTAAGATCTGAAGCACTGATAATCCATCAAAATGTTTATCCTGCATCTTGATAACCCCTTCCAATTTTCTATTATACCATACACAACTTAGACTTTTATGTAAATTCATTCTACTTTACAACCCGGCATAGATAAATTATAATTTGTAGCAATAAATTTAAAGGGAGCACAAATATTATGCGTTGGAGCGAATCTCTTATAAATACTTTGTGGCAGGCGCCGTCCGAGGCGGAAATTTCGTCTCATAAACTAATGCTTCGCGCCGGGCTTATCAAAAAACTCGCCGCAGGCATATACGTCTTTATGCCTCTGGGACTCAAAGTATTACGCAAAATAGAAAACATTGTTCGAGAAGAAATGGATAATTCAGGGGCTTTAGAACTTTTGATGCCGACTCTTCAGCCTGAGCAGTTGTGGCAGGAAAGTGGAAGATGGAATACTATTGGTAAAGAGATGATAAAGGTTCAAGATCGCCGTGAAAGACAATTTGGTCTTGGTCCAACACACGAAGAGGTTGTAACGGATATTATTCGTAAAGAGATCAAATCGTATAAACAGCTGCCTGTTACGCTCTATCAGATTCAAACAAAATTCAGAGATGAAATAAGACCGAGATTTGGAGTTATAAGAGCCAGAGAATTCATCATGAAAGATGCTTACAGTTTTGATCAAGATATTGACGGATTGAATAAAAACTACAAGAAAATGTACAATGCTTATTGTAAAATCTTTGACAAATGCGCATTGGAATATCAAATCGTTGAAGCAGAATCCGGAATTATGGGAGGAAATGTATCTCACGAATTCATGGCTTTAGCTGATTCAGGAGAAGATACTATTGTCCACTGCCCGTCCTGCGGATATGGCGCAAACATGGAAAAAGCAGAAATAGTAAATAATGAACAAAAAAAAGCAAACAAAGGAAAAGAGAAATCCATAGAGAAAGTTAATACTCCGAACGTTAAAACAATAAAGCAATTGACTGAATTTCTGAAAATTAGCCCAAAGAATCTGGTAAAAACCTTAATATACAAAACTAATGATCAGATTGTAGCGGTACTTATTCGCGGGGATCGTGAAGTAAATGAAACAAAGTTACTTAAGCTTCTTCAATGTGTGGGGCTTGAGCTTGCAAATTCTGATACTATTGAGAAGATAACAGGAGCTCCTGTTGGTTTTACCGGACCGGTTGGACTGAAAGAGAAGATCAAAATTGTAGCGGATAATGAAGTTTTGAACATGAAAAACTTTACTACAGGAGCAAATAAAAAGGATGCGCACCTATTAAATGTAAACATTGAGCGGGATTTCAAGATTGATATATCAGGAGATATCAGATTTATTACAAAAAGTGATCAATGCCCCAAATGTGCAGGCCATATAAAAATTAAAAAAGGGATAGAACTCGGACATACATTTAAGCTTGGCAGCAAATACAGTGAGTCTATGGGTGCAAGATTTATCGGCAAGGACGGTAGGGAAAAATCAATTATAATGGGTTGCTACGGAATTGGAGTTTCCAGAATTATTGCAGCTGTCATAGAACAAAATAACGATGAAAATGGAATAATATGGCCGAAATCAATAGCTCCATATCAAGTAGAAATTCTGCCTGTAAATGTTAACGATAAAGAGACAATTCAGATAGCGGAAAAACTATATAAAAAATTTCTATCAGAAAAGATAGAGGTTATTATTGACGACAGAAATGAACGGCCGGGAATAAAATTCAAGGATGCAGATTTAATTGGCATACCCATTAGAATTACAATTGGTTCCAAAAAAGCAAAAGACAATATTGTGGAAATTCACAAAAGAGATACAGGTGAGAATAAATCGGTTAACGTAGATGATCTGCTAAAAAATTTGACAAATATCTGTAGCTTTGTATAATTAGCCTAGACAATACGAAAGTGGGGTTGGTATGCCTAATCCAAAAATGCCGGAAAAACCGCGACATGATGTTAGATTTTCTATATCGATTCCTGTAGAGTATGAAAAGACCTACAGTATTGCGAAAGAAAAGGTAATCAAAAAAACTACTGCGCGGGATCTTAGTGGGAGCGGGATACAATTTGAAACTGACGAAAATATTCCGAAAGGGATAAAGCTTTCACTTAAGATAAAAATGCCGCACATGACGGAATTCCTTACAATCCATGCAGAAGTAACCAACTCTAAGAAAATTGGTGATAACTCGTACGATACAGGAGCAAAATTCCAAGACATGTCTCGGGAAGCCAAGGATGCCATAAACATGTTTTATTACATTAATAGGTTTGAAGGGAAAGGTCCTTTAGCTACCTATCGAAAATAGCTACGTTTTCTCGTATTCCGCTTTAATTTTCTTCATATCCTGCCAGACAAGTCTTTTGTCACCCGGACTGTATAACAAGTAAGCCGGATGAAACGTAGGAATTAATTTTGTATTCCTGTATTCAAAGAATCTCCCCCTAAGTTGAGAAATAGGCTGTTGACTTTTGAGAAGAGTTTGTGTAGCAAACTTACCTAAAGTGCAAATAATTTTTGGCTTTATTATGCTTATCTGTTCCAACAAATATCCTTGACACATAGCAATTTCACAAGGTTCAGGGTTTCTATTTCCAGGAGGCCTGCATTTAAGAATATTGGCTATATAGACATCCTCTCTTTTAAGCCCTATTGAATTTATTATTTTTGTTAAAAGCTTTCCTGCTTTACCAACAAATGGCTCGCCCTGAAGATCTTCATCTCTTCCTGGAGCCTCTCCCACAAACATAAGCTTTGCATGCTCATCTCCGGCACCAAAAACCGGATTGGTTCTTGTTTTTGCAAGCGGACATTTTTGACAGATCTTTACTTTTTTTTCTAATTGCAATAGAGCTCCCGCGTGTTTATTTTGCTTGATTTCTACGTCCTGTTCAGACAGGTATTGTTTTGTGAGCTTAACTATGTTGAGTAATTCTTTGCGTGATGATTGGTTATCCATTATAGAGTCGAGATGCTACCCCCTATATCCAGAACACACTATTTCCAGTATGACCTGTTATCAGGTCAATAACAAACCAAAGTCCTGCGGCAACCAGCTGTCCAAGGATCAATCCAAGAAAGAGCGGTCTCGAAGCCTTGTACACCTTATTGCCTCCGTATCTTGTGAGCACTCCCTTTATTATCCATGCAAGAAATATACTAAACCACAGGTGTTCCATTAGCCATACAGCGCTTATTGGATATGCAACGGGATGTATTGGCCACCATAGAAGTCTATATCTCATAAACATCAGAAACGCCATAAATCCTCCACCTATTGCTGTATGCATCCAACCCATCCAATTCACTCCCGTCGGATGCAATATCTTGTCTATTGCATAGTTACACGGATATTGTGGTCCGCGTACGAAAAACCAGCTGCTTAAATTTATTCCTCCATGAGTATAAGCCAGTTTCAATGATATCCAAAACGTAGAGCCAAGACCTATTACCAGCGCAACCAATATAAACCAGAAAAGCTTTCTTCTGTTTATCTTTATTACCTCTATTATCTTCAGGCCATGCGCTACTGCTGCCATTACAAATGTTCTGATGTCTGATGCCCATACATATGTAAATGCCAGACTTACCATGCCGCCGGCTCCAAATATAGATGTCCCTAAACCCGATACCGCAAGAGAAGGTGCTATTGACGGCGCCACTGCGCATGCGATACCTCCCTCCGCAACTATTCTTGTTAACCCTATAAATAACACTAAAGCAAAAAACATGAATACAGGAACCGTTATCAGCGGCATGCCGCTAAAGTACAGCCATGTCGCCATTACAATTAATCCTATCAAGAGCGAATATACCGATGCTTTGTAGGACAATATCTCGTCTTTATCGTCTATGTTTTTTCTTCGTCCGAATGCTTTACCAAATACATCCTTGAGGTGCTCTCTTGCCATCCATAGACCTGTTAATACCAATACTATTATTCCCCCTGTCTGCTGATGATACAGCATTGGAGAACCCTGTATTCCATAAATGCCTAGATTTTCGTTGAACCCAAATCCTGTAATATTACAGATCCCCTTAACCACCATTGATAACAGACATAAAAACCATAAACTGAACGCTAGCTGTGTATTAATGAAGTACGCATATCCTATCATTGGAAAACTTACTCTAAAGGGCATGCTTAGAGTGTTACGGAATATTGGAATACTGTTCGCTAATTGTATTTGTGGAATAAAGTGGAAATAATGATGAAAGGCATTTACCGAACTGATTATAAACGGAACAGCAAATCCCAGCCACATTATCCTGCTCTTAAAGAACGGTCTTATTATGGAACCGTTTTCATCCTTCACCATCTCTAAAGGCAACTGCGCTAATGGATATATCAATCTCTCCTTCTCTACCCATTGCTTTCTTAATATCACCATTATTGTTATCATCACCATGTATAGTGACATAAGAAATATCATCCAAAAGCATATTGGTTTGAGCCATGCTAACCATGGGATATTTGCCCCCTTTGGCATGCCTTCATAGAATTGTCTTATTACCTCTTTGCCCTGCGGCACCATCCAGCTTTTTATATGCGGTTGGATTAATTCCGCCCATCTATTTGTCGGAGTTGCAAAGTAAAACGGCGCTGTGATTATCTGAAACAATTGCGCACCAAGCCCCATTGTTGCTACTGAGGATGCCACAAGCATCATGATGTATATTACCAGAAGCTCTGAGGAATTAAGCGCTATTCTCTTGCTTATTAATTTAAGTACAATCGCTACACCGCCTACAAGAATGAAAAACAGGAATATTGCTCCTGCAGGCATAAAGTCTATTGCCAAATAAGATCCATGAACAATATCTATGGAGTAGTGCGCCATTACGGGAACGAGAAAACACAGTAACGCACCTATTACTAAACTTTTTAGGCCTACTTGCTTATCTCTACTTTCCATCAACAAAATCAACTTTATTTTATTAAGTTCTGAGCATAATACAAATTCTGCTTATTTGCAATACTATTTTCTCTTATTCTTACGCATTTGCTCCACAACATTTTTTATACTTCTTTCCACTTCCGCATGGACAGGGCTCATTGCGACCTATCTTTTTCTCTTCTCTTCTATACGGCTCCCTTGAGACTTCTCCCTCAGGTTGATTTGTATGCATTTCCTGCTGAGACATTTGTCTCTGGCGATCTTT
>DAOVHI010000041.1 GCA_030671985.1 bacterium | reverse complement strand
TTGAATATAATGTTATTGGTAACACAGCTCCATTTGGAATATGCGGTACCGGATTGATTGACGGCGTGGCTGAACTGTTAAAGGCCGGGGTAATTGATGAGACTGGAAGGATAGTTTCCCAATCCGAATATAAAGGAAATGAAAATATCAGAAGACGAATTATAGAAACCGAAAAAGGAAACGATTTTCTGCTTATTGACGGACATGCCGCAAGAAGCAAACGTCCTATTTTTATCTCGCAGAAAGATGTGCGCGAACTTCAACTCGCAAAAGCAGCTATCGCCGCGGGAATAAAAGTACTGCAAAAAGAATTGAATGTTACAGACAAAGATATTTCCGAAGTGTATCTTGCAGGCGCATTTGGCAATTTTATCCGCCGCACAAATGCAAAAAGAATAGGCTTAATTCCAAACATCCCATCAGAGAAGATCGCTTTTGTTGGAAATGCCTCATCATCAGGAGCAAAACTTGTTTTATTATCCTATGATATGGAAAAAGAGGCAGAACATGTTTCCACGCAGACTAATTATATAGAGCTGTCCGCGAGAAGCGATTTTAATGAAAATTTTATGAATGAAATGATGTTTACAGGAGAATAATTTTAAATGTATGTAGATTTACACATTCACTCATGCGCCTCTGACGGCACGTTAACCGCAGAGGAAATTATAGATGCCTGCATAGAGAAAGATATAACTCTCTTTTCTGTGACAGATCATAATTCCATCGCAAATAACGCAGAAATACGCCGAATTATAAAGTCAAAAGAAATATCATATATTCAGGGACTTGAGATCACATCAACACTTAGAGGCAGAGACTTTCATATCACGGTTTATGACTTTGATGAAACTAACAAAGAGTTAATAGAGCTTTTGAGAAAATATACCCAAGACATAGAAAGAAACTTTTGTAATGAATTTATAGAAGGTTTTTCAAAACAAATTCCCCAGCTTAATCTGGAAGAATTTAATGCATATTCATATGACCTCAAAAGAGGAGGAATTAAACTACTGAATTATTTAATGGATAAAAAAGCTGTCAATAATCTGGATGAATATTTCCTTCTTGCATCAGATTTTATTTCCAGATTCAGAATATTTCCCCCGCCACACGAAGTAATAGATATTGCAAAAAAAGCCGGTGGATATCCGTTTTTGGCACATCCTCCTTATTATTACGACACTTTTTCAGAAAAAGAACTTGCTCGATGGTGTGAATGGGGAATTGCAGGAATAGAGTGTTATTCTCCATACTTCAGAGAAGGAGAGAATGAATCTTACATTGATTTTTGCAAAAAAAACGACCTGCTCATTTCAGGAGGCTCCGACTATCACGGCACATTTACCGAAAGGAAACTTGGCTCACAGCGAATTACACCTGACATGATCAACCTGGGAGATATACGCGTTATCAATGAGCGCATAATTGAGAATGCTTTTGTATAATCTTTAAATTTTAGAATACGTCTTCATCAGTGTGAACTACATAGCCACAATACATACAGGTGTCCCTGTTAAGAGGGATTGTTTTTTTGCATTTTGGACATGACGAACTAGCACGTTTTTTCTTTGTTATTTTACCATCCAGAGAACCGTCTTCTCCGTCAATATCAATCAATACGTCCTTAAACTCATCTTCAGTAAAGACACCATTTTCTATCAATAGCCTCAGAATTGTCCTGTTAAATAACGACATTCTCGAGATATCGCTGGAAATTCCGTCTATTTTTTTATTAATATCCATTTTATGTTCCTGTTATAGGCTTAAACTTTATATGTAGCTTTTGATTTTCCAGATATATGTGTTCAATTCTTCTTTCAATCTTTCTAAATTCAGGATTGTTTTCCAGCCCTTCGACTAAGCCGGATGCAATTTTATCTCTTAATTCATTGGGCGGAGTTTTAAATCCCATTACGTCGCATCTATCTATTTCCAGTTTTAATAATCCTTCTTTCATGCTCAATTTTCCGGAAAGATCCCCATTAATGTAACGTTTCATAAACAACAGAGAGAATCTTACATTAATTTTATCGTTCTTAAAATCGACATAAACTCTTTCTTTAAGCTGAGGATTAGATGCAATGAGCAAGTTTAAGTCTCTATCTGTAAGAATAAATTCTCCGCCCTTTTGCGATGCGGATTTCAACTTTTTAATCTTTTTATTTATCTCTTCTTTGCCATCACGAGGAAAGGATACCTGCTCAATTTGAATTGGTTCATTTGAAGTGTATTTTATGAATTTACTTCGCACAAAGAAGAGCAGCGCTCCAACCGATATCACAACAAACAGCACCAGTCCCCCACAACCTATGAGACCCCAGAAAAAACAACCTTTTTTCTTTTTTATCTCGCTTTCTGCCTGAATATATTTCTCTTGCTCCATAACTACCCTCCTATACTTTTACAGGAATACCTTTATTCTGCAAATATTGTTTCACCTCGGGAATTGTGAGCTCTCCAAAATGAAATATTGAAGCGCATAACACATTAGCAGCCTTAGCCTGAATTATAACGTCATAAAGATCCTCTAATTTCCCTGCTCCGCCTGAGGCGGTAACAGGAATTGAGACGGCTTCGGCTACTGCTTTGGTCATCTCAATGTCGTACCCTTCTTTTGTACCATCCGCGTCCTTGCTAGTTAGGAGAATTTCACCGGCACCTAACTGTTCCACCTTTTTTGCCCATTCAACTACATCAAGACCAGCCGATTCACCTCCACCCATAATCATAAGCTCTAGTCTTGGGCGACCGCTGTCAAACGAGTTTTTCTTTCCGTCAATAGCAACAATAATTTTTTCACTGCCAAATTTCTCAGAAGCATCCTTGATTAAAGAGGGATTTTTAACAGCAGATGTATTGATAGACACTTTGTTTACTCCGAGATCAAAAAGAGCTTGCATATTGTCCAAATTCCTTATGCCTCCACCAACACAAAAAGGTACGGTTGTTACCTCTTTTACCCTCTTTACCCAATCCATGCGCGTAGCTCTCGTCTCAACAGAAGCGGCTATATCTAAAAAAACCAGTTCATCTGCGCCTGCGTTACAATAAACAGTTGCCGCTTCAACGGGATCACGCGCATCTTTTAATTCAACAAACTTTACACCTTTAACTACTCGTCCATCCTTTATATCTAGACATGGGATTACTTTTACTTGCCGCATTGTTATATCATCCTTTATTTTTATTTTTCTAATCTTCGAGGAATTGCGTTCCTCCATGTATTGCTTAATTCTTTAACAGGAATATCTATTATGCTTTCCTGATTGTTTTTAACTGTCAGATTTTCTCCACCTGCTTTTCCGAGAATAGTACATGCAACGGAATGTTTCCGAGCTGTTTTTTCAAGAAGCTCCACTTTATCCTTGTTTAGAGAAACAACGATCCTGGAGGGCGATTCTCCAAATAAGAGTTCGTCCATTCTTATATCATTGTTTTTTAGATCATTTAATTCTATTACAGCGCCAAGCATTTTGCTTGAATTTGACATGCATGATTCGGACAAGTTTACAGCCAAGCCTCCCTCCGAACAATCATGAGCTGAATTAATAATGCCTGATTCAATTGCCTCAAGACATGCTTTCTGAACGGACATCTCCGCTTGCATATCTATCTGAGGATTGCCTTTTTTCCGATTGTGAAACAGATATAAATATTCACTCCCTGAAAGATCTGCCTTGTTTTTACCTAAAAGAACTATTACATCACCTTCTTTCTTGAATTCCTGAGTAACATGTTTGTCTACGTCGGCTATTAAGCCTATCATGCCTACAATCGGTGTCGGGTCTATCGCTCCACTTGGATTTTCATTGTAGAAACTTACATTACCACTTACAACAGGAGTTTCCAAAGCCCTGCATGCTGAGGAAAGCCCCTCTATGCATTTTTTAAATTGCCAGTAATTTTCAGGCTTCATCGGACTGCCGAAATTTAAGCCGTCAGTGATAGCAAGAGGTTTTCCTCCGGAACAGACTATATTTCTTGCTGCTTCTGCAACAGCCATCATCGCTCCGTTATAAGGATTTAGGTAGCAAAATCTCCCGTTGCAGTCCACACTCATTGCCAAAGCCTTGTGAGTGCCTTTAATTTTAACTACAGCTGCGTCTGAACCTGCTCCTGCTATAACTTCATCCTCGTCTATGGAAGTAAAGTTTTTATATGCTGATTCTTTGCTTGCAATAGTCGGAGAATCAAGCAGTTGTAATAACACTTTATTAAAATCGTCAGGTTCGGTTATAGATTTTCTATCAAGATTTTGAGCATCTTTTAAGTAAGAAGGTTCTTTGTCTTCCCTATCATACAGAGGTGCTTCTTCTGTAAGAGCCTGTGGTGAAATTTCACAAACTACTACCCCATTTTCTTTAACTCTCATCATTTTATCATCTGTAACTTTCCCGATCCTTACCGCGTTGATATTCCATTTTTTGAATATATCTAATGCCTCTTTTTCCTTTCCGTCCTCTAATATAGCAAGCATCCTTTCCTGAGATTCGGACAAAAGTATTTCATAAGGAGTCATGCCATCTTCTCTCTGAGGAACCAATGCAACGTCTATCTCAATACCTGTTTCGCTCCTTGAGGCCGTTTCGCAGGATGAGCATGTAAGCCCTGCAGCTCCCATGTCCTGCATCCCGACAATAAGTCCTTTTTCTATTAGTTCCAGACACGCCTCTCTCAAGCGTTTCCCAAGTTCTGCGTCACCTATAGCAACACTGCTTGTATCAGAACCGGATTCCTCAGTAATTTCCTTAGATGCAAAACTAGCTCCACCTACCCCGTCTCTGCCCGTATCTCCTCCTATATAATATATGGAATTTCCTATCCCTGACGCAGCGCCTCTTGCGATATCCTTATGTTTTACAATGCCTGCAACAAAGGCATTAACTAAAGGATTCCCTTCGTAACTTTCGTCAAAATAACTGTCACCGCCGACAGCACTAACCTCCGCAGTATTAGCATAATGAGCCAGTCCTCTAATTACCTCTTTAAATAAAAATTTAACTTTTTCATTATCTAAACTTCCGAATCTCAATGCGCCTAAAACTGCAACAGGTCTTGCACCCATTGTAAATATATCCCTCAAACATCCTCCTATACCCGTGGCAGATGCCTCAAACGGTTCTACTGCCGAAGGATGGTTATGCGATTCTATCTTAAAGGCAACGCCCAATCCGTCACCTACATCAACAATCCCTGTATTCTCCTCACATGCGCCAACCAATACCTGCTCGCCTTTTGTTGGAAAAAGCTTGAAGAGCTTGCGTGAATTTTTGTAACTGCAATGTTCACTCCACATAGCTGAAAAAACCCCTAATTCCGTAAAATTCGGCTCTCTCCCCATGAGTTTTTTGATCAGTTCAAACTCTTGTTCTGTAAGCCCCAAACCTTTTGCTGTTTCCACATCTGCTTTAACGATGTTTCCCATTATGCGATCTCCTTCTTTTTAATTTCTATTCCCATTCTATTGTGCTTGGCGGTTTTGATGAAATATCATACACTACGCGATTTATGCCTTTTACTTCGTTTATTATTCTATTGGATATTCGCTCAAGCAGTTCATACGACAACTTTGCCCAGTTCGCTGTCATAGCATCTTCACTTGTAACTGCTCTCACTGCAACAACATTCTCATACGTTCTCTCATCTCCCATAACGCCCACTGTTTTGACAGGCAACAAAACACAGAACACCTGCCATAATTTCTGATACATGCCGGAAGCTTTGATTTCATCCATCAGAATCCAATCCGCGTCACGCAGAACATCAAGCCGCTCCTTAGTTATATCGCCCAAAATTCTCACTGCAAGTCCCGGACCAGGGAAAGGCTGTCTTCTAATTAATTCATCGGAAAGCCCTAATTCTTTTCCAACAAGTCTTACTTCATCTTTAAAAAGTTCTTTTAACGGCTCTATCAGCTTAAAACTCATTCTTTCAGGAAGCCCTCCCACATTATGATGTGTTTTGATAGTTGCAGACGGTCCTCCCAAAGGAGATATGCTTTCAATAACATCAGGATACAGGGTTCCTTGCGCAAGGAATTTAATTTCACCTAATTTCTTCGCCTCTTTTTCAAAAATCCTTATAAAAAGCCCGCCTATTATTTTTCTTTTTTTCTCAGGATCAGTTACTCCCTTGAGCGCGTTCAAGAACTCGGACTGAGCATTTATTTTTTTCAAATTAATACCAAAATTTTTGAGTTTACTCTCTACAAGCTCTCCCTCCTTCTTTCGGAGTAACCCATTATCAACAAAAACACATATCAAATTTTCGCCTATGGCTTTACTAAGAAGCACAGAGAGAACCGAAGAATCCACCCCGCCGCTTATTGCGCATAAAACCTTCTCGTTGCCTATTTTTTTTCTTAGTTCTTTAACTGCATTATTCACAAATGACTTCATATTCCATCCAGCCTTACAGCCTGCTATTTCAGTAAGAAAATTTCTAATGATTGTCTTGCCATTTGGCGTATGTATCACTTCAGGATGAAACTGAATTCCGTAAAACTTCTTATGCTCATGTTCCATTGCCGCAACGTGTGAATTGTCAGTCGCGCCAATTATTTTAAATCCTTGAGGAAGATGTGAGATTTTATCTCCGTGACTCATCCAAACCTGTTCTTTTGCGGACAAGCCCCTAAACAAGTTCTTTCCGCATTCAGCATTGAGAACTGCCTTTCCGTATTCCCTTGCTTTTGCAGCAAGAACTTTACCGCCCAGCATCTTTGCCATAAGCTGAGCGCCGTAGCATATCCCAAGCACGGGTAATCCAATATTAAAAATCTCCTTATCACACACAGGGTTCTCTTTTTCAGTAACACTGGCTGGACCTCCGGATAATATAATACAAGTCGGCATATTACCGGATAGTTCGCGTGCCTTGGTATCATAAGAGATTATCTCTGAATATACCCCACATTCTCTTACACGCCGCGCAATAAGATGCGTATATTGCGACCCAAAGTCTAAAATAGCTACCCAATCTTTATTCACCACTCTCCACCGTTTCAACAAAGATTTCCTCCAATGACATCTTTACCGGCATAACAGATAATATTTGGCTATTACCGGATCTTACGATGTCTATAACATCATTAACAAGATTCTCATTAAAGCTAATTTCAAACGCGCTTTTGTCAGATTCGTTTCCAACAACGGAAATCTCAGGAATTTTGCTCAGCTTACTATGAGTTTCTTTATCAATGTTCATCGCCCTAACTTTAACCGAATGTTTCATGGTTAAAAGGTCATCAAGCTTTCCAATTTTCTTCAACGTTCCCTTGTGTAAAATACCTATTCTGTCACAAATTAGTTCTGCCTCAGAAAGCAAGTGAGAACATAGAAAAAGGGTCTTACCTTGGTCTTTTAATTTTAAAAACACATCTCTCATTTCCCTCTGTCCGATAGGATCCAACCCCGATGTTGGCTCATCAAGAAGAAGAAGATCCGGATCGTTGACAAGAGTTTGCGCAAGCGCAGCACGCTGCAGCATACCTTTAGAATACGAAGAAAGTCTGACATGCGCTTTTCCTGCAAGTCCGACCAAATCCAGTATTTTCCCAATACGTCTCCTTCTTTCTATTGATGATATTCCAAACAAGCTTCCGCAAAAATCCAGTAATTCCCACGCCGTGAGATAGTTATATAAATACGAAACCTCTGATAAATAACCAATTCTGTTTTTTGCCTCTATATTGCCTAACTGCTTACCCAAAATCTGACCTTGCCCTTCGTTGGGAGATATAAAACCCAATAACAATTTAAGAGTTGTTGTCTTGCCGGAACCGTTTGGACCAAGCAGCCCGAATGTCTCTCCTTTATTAATCTCTATATCCAGATGATCTAACGCTAAAATCTTTGTTTTTTTCTGCATGCCAATAACATATTCCTTCGTAAGACCTACTGTCTTTATTACTATATTCGACATAATGCTTCCCCTCCTATTTATTTCCCCAAAAGTTTCTATCCATGCTTCTATATTGAATTGCCTCCGACACATGAGCAGCAGTTATATTTTTAACTTGTTCCATGTCTGCAATTGTACGCGCAATTTTTAGTATCTTATCATAAGCCCTCGCACTTAACCCCAAACTATTTATCGCAACTTTTATAAGAGACTGTGTCTGATTGTCGAGCTGACAATGTTCTTTTATCTCCTTCGCGTGCATATGGGCATTACAAAAAATCTTTCTTCCTTTAAATCTTTCCTGCTGAATCCTTCTAACGTTATTAATCCTCTCTTTTACCACGGCAGAAGTTTCAGGCTGTGACTTGTCCGATATCTCCTGATAATTGAGAGCAGGAACATCAACGTGAATATCAATTCTATCAAGCAGAGGTCCGCTTATTTTAGAAATATAGTTCTGTATTTGATACGGCGTGCATCTGCATGCTTTTACAGGATGCGTAAAATATCCGCATGGACATGGATTCATTGCTGCTACAAGCGTAAATCTGGAAGGATATGTATGAGACGCACTTGCGCGGGAAATAGTAACAACTCCATCCTCAAGCGGCTGACGCAATACTTCAAGAGTATTACGACGAAACTCCGGAAGCTCATCTAAGAACAACACTCCATTATGTGAAAGGCTCACTTCTCCCGGTCTTACAAGCTGCGTACCGCCGATCAAAGCTACGTCGGAAATCGTATGGTGCGGAGCTCTGAAAGACCGTGTTGCTATAAGCCCTTTTCCCGCGGGAAGAATGCCGGCAATTGAGTGAATCCTTGTCACCTCCAAACTCTCTTCAAGTGTCATATCAGGCATTATGGTTGGAATTCTTCGGGCAAGCATTGTCTTGCCGGCTCCGGGAGGTCCGATCATCAAAATATTATGTCCGCCCCCCATTGCAACCTCTATTGCTCTCTTTACATGCTGCTGCCCTTTAACATCGGAAAAATCAACATCGTACACAGAATTCATTCTAAAAATTTCTTCAATATCCACCTTAAAAGGCTGAATATCCTCCACCTTATTTATGAAATCTACAGTTTGCTGAAGGTTCTCTAACGGATATGTATCTATTTGATCTACAACAGCAGCTTCCTGAATATTATCTGCCGGCACACAAAGAGAATGCCCGCTATTTCCCTTGATTGTTAACGCCATTGGCAAAACCCCTTTGGCAGGTCTGATATCCCCGTCAAGCGAAAGCTCTCCAACAAAGCAATGCTTATTAATAGTTTGACTGCTTATATAACCGGAACACGCGAGTATTCCTAACGCGATAGGAAGATCAAATGCAGAACCCTCTTTTTTGAGTTCTGCAGGCGCCAGATTAATCGTTATTCTTTTTTGAGGAAAAACAAATCCTGAATTCTTTATCGCAGATCTAACCCTGTCACGACTCTCTTTTATAGCATTATCGGGAAGCCCGACAATTGTAAGTGATGGCAACCCGTTAGCTACATCAGTTTCTACCTCTATTAATTTGCCGCCAATTCCAACAACCGCACAACCATAAACTTTTGAAAACATGTTTTGTTCCCATCACATAAATTTAACTCACCCTAACCCTCTCTTGACAGAGAGGGAAAATGGAAATTTCCATACTATTAAATTATTGTTATTCTATTATTATGGGGTCTGACAATCAAGAGCTATTCTCTGCCTATCACAATGTAAGGACGAATCTTTTCAAGTTTCTTAGGACTGATTCCTTTCACTTTGATTAGACCAGCTACTGTTTTATATGGACGTCTTGCTATAATTCTCTTAGCCAAAACTGGACCAATTCCCTTGATAGACATAAGTTCTTCTTTGCTGGCAGTATTTATGTTGAGTAAGCCTTTTGGAGATTTGGCTTTTTTTATCCGATCTTGTAATTTCTTTAATTCTTGATCTTCTCTTCGTTGTTTTGCGCGAAACTCTGCAATCCTGTCAGGATCGCTTTCTGACCAAATGCCGACACGTTTCAACATGGCAGAAATCTCCAGATCGCGGAGCTTTTCAATCATTTCCTTGCGTGATATGCCATTTGGCGTTTTTCTACCTATCCCGTAATTACGAGCAAAGCCATTTTTAACGAGCATGCTCGCCAAATCATCTTCGCCAGAAGTAGTGATGAACCCGTATACGCGACCTTTGGCTGACCTTCCCAATGCGCTTGCAAAAGCTGTATGAACAGTAAAAGGTTTAGCAAGAATATGTTCAACAAAAGTTTTTGCTTTATTGCCAAAATAGATGGTTCGTGTAGTGGGGAATAGTCCAAAATATCGTGCTTGCTCTCGCACCCTTTGAGCATCACTCTTAGAACTGGTAGAGGTTTCGGGACAGTCAACAAAATAGAGTCTAATGCGGGGTTGCTTATCTTTGGCAAGCACGAGGAAGCTATCTCCGTCGTTGCGAGGGTCTTTAACAAGAGAAACTTTAGACAGCTCTTGCAGATCAGCAGCTACTGCAGAAAACGTTTCTGCCAATATGAACACAGCAACTGTGAATAGAATCTTGGCATGAGACCGGGGCTGAAACATATGCCCCTTAATCTCCGAAAGCTTAATCT
>DAOVHI010000144.1 GCA_030671985.1 bacterium | reverse complement strand
CTGCCACTCCAGACAAAAGAGCGTAAAAGGTGCCATGCCTTTGTTTTTTCGAAAAGATTAATAGAATC
This sequence comes from bacterium, assembly GCA_030671985.1. Lineage (GTDB taxonomy): Bacteria > JAHJDO01 > JAHJDO01 > JAHJDO01 > JAHJDO01 > JAHJDO01. Next base: position 3,005 of record DAOVHI010000144.1, on the reverse strand, counting down.
TTGCGCCTGCTCAATAGTAAAAATCCAACAAAAGCAACAACACTCACAACAGCATATAGGTCGTAATACGACAAATGCTTCAATAGTATTTTGTTTCCAACGATCATCACAGATTGACACGCGCCAGCCGCAGTAGCGTACACCACTGGCACAACTATTGACCTTCTGTATTCGTCAATGCTAGTCTTTTTGGAGAAGGAGACTAAAACAATAGCTACTAGGATTAATATAATTCCAACTGTCAAACTATATGTTATTCCTTCATCAAAAAATAGATATGAGTAGATAAAAACAAAGATAGGACTGCTACAAAGGGCAACCACAACCACACTTACACTGCCGTACTTCATGGCTCTGTATAAGAATGTCAATGTCAGATTAGTTCCTACTATGGAGATCAATGCAGCTGCAATCAGATAGGGTGTATTGCTGCAAGTCAGGAAACGAAGATTACTCAATGTCAACATCAGGGTGACTGAAAATATTACAGCAATAAATTCTCTTACGGTATTGAAATTGTTGACTGATAATGTTTGGACACTTTTCTTTCCAAGTACCTGAGCAATTCCCCAGCATATCGCCGTTATTATGGGTAAGAATATGTAAATGGACATTTGTTCATCTATGTTTCTGCTTTTCGCTTACATCTAACATTAATTATTGAAAGTTTACTTCTACTTTAGAATTACAATACGATAGCTTAAATTGCTTAGAATCTCAATGAAAATATGCAAAAATATAATAAGGTTATATCAATCTTGATTCGCAGGTGCATTATTTGATTTATTATAGTCCATGAGATATAATCAAAAACCATGATAAATAAAGCAAAATTAGGAGTTTTGGTATCGGGCAGAGGTTCCAATCTTCACTCTATTATTGATAATATTGAAGAAGGGAAATTGAATGCGGAAATAGCTGTTGTTATAAGTGATGTAAGGGATGCATACGCTCTGGAGAGAGCAAGGAAACATAATATAAAAACTTGTTTTATTAATCCAAAGGACTTTAAAGCCCGCGGTGAATTTTTTGATGAAATAGCAAAGAATCTGGAAGACGGTAATGTTGAATATGTGATTCTTGCAGGATTTATGAGAATAATTCCTGCGTCACTGATAAATGCATACAAGAATAAAATATTGAATATTCATCCTGCGCTTCTTCCTTCTTTCCCGGGATTAGGCGTGCAGAAAAAAGCGCTGGAATATGGAGTGAAATACTCCGGGTGTACAGTGCATTTTGTTGATGAAGGTTGTGACACAGGACCTATAGTTCTTCAGGCAGTCGTTCCTGTGCTTGATGATGATACTGAGAAAACTTTATCTCAGCGTATCCTCAAAGAAGAACACAGAATTTATCCGGAGGCTATTGAACTGGTTATAAACGATAAGATAGAATTAGTTGGAAGAAGAGTGATAAAAAAATGAAAAAAAAATTGTTTAATAAGGTTTGTATTTTTGGGGTCGGACTGATTGGCGGTTCAATCGGTATGGCAATCAAAAAAAACGGGTTAGCTAATGAGGTTATTGGTATTGGCAGAAATATTGTAAAACTTAAGAAAGCCGTTTTAGTTGGAGCGGTTGATACAGTCACAACCGATTACATAGCAGGGGTTAAGGATGCGGATCTAATAATTCTGTCAATGCATATAAATTCTTCTATTGAAGCGGCTAAAAAGATAGCACCTTTTTTAAAAAAAGACACAGTAGTTACTGACGTAGAAAGTACGAAAGAATTGTTTTGCGAAAAAATGCAGAAGATATTGCCCGATGGGATACATTTTGTTGGCGCGCATCCGATAGCCGGTTTAGAAAGGCACGGAGTTGACGTAGCAACTCATAGATTATTTGCCGGATCAGTATGTGTGATTACAAGAACCTCGAAAATAAATAAAAATGCACTTTTAAAAGTAGAAAGGCTATGGAATAAAGTAGGAGCAGATGTTGTGTTTTGCTCGCCAAGTCAGCATGATAAACTGGTTGCTTTTACAAGTCATCTGCCTCATATAGCGGCTGTATCATTAGTTAATGCTTTGGGTAAAACAAACGCGATAGACAAAGACTTAAAACTTGTTGTTGGGAACGGGTTTAGAGATACGACCAGAATTGCTTCAAGTTCTTCTGAAATGTGGCAGGAGATATGTATAACAAATAAAAAAAATCTTTTAGGTTCTTTGTCAAAGCTTCAAAAAGAGTTGGACAAGATGTATAAATTAATAGACGGATCTGACGACAAAAAACTAATTAAAGAATTTGAAAAAGCCAGATCAATTAAAAACATTCTGGAGTAAAGCATAATTTCATGTCCTCAGTAACAGTAAAACCGATAAATAATTTGTCTGGAACTATTTATGTTCCCGGAGACAAGTCAATTTCTCATCGCGCTGTCATTCTTGGCTCTCTTGCAAAAGGAACAACAAGAATAACAGGATTTCTTATGAGCGAAGACTGCATGAGAACAGTTGAAGTTTTTAAGCAGATGGGTGTTGGCATAACTATAAGAGGAAATGAGGTAGTAATAACTTCGGATGGTCTCCATGGACTAAAAGAGCCCAAGGATGATTTATATGCAGGTAACTCCGGAACAACAATGAGGCTTATGCTCGGAGTTCTGGCAGGACAGAAGTTTACTTCAAGGATTACGGGCGATGATTCTCTTTGCAATAGACCTATGAAAAGGGTTACAAGCCCATTAAGAGACATGGGGGCTAAGATTACAGGTACAGTTAAAAATGATGGCGAATATGCTCCTATTACAATTAGTGAAGGACAGCTTTTACAAAAAAGAATACCTCGGTCATTAATTCCAAGCGCACAAGTGAAATCCGCAATTCTTTTAGCAGGTTTATATGCAAGCGGAAAGACGTCTGTCATTGAACCTTTTAAGTCAAGAGATCATACAGAGAGAATGCTCAGATATCTTGGAGTGAATCTGGATATAGAAGAAGAAGGAGATGGATGGGAAGTGTCAATAGAAGGAATTTCTCAATTAAAGTCTAAAGATAT
>DAOVHI010000131.1 GCA_030671985.1 bacterium | reverse complement strand
AGTGTAGCAACAACTATACTTACTACAAATGCAATCGTAACAATGAAACGTAAAAATGGCTAGAAAACTTACTATTGCTGATTATAAAACTAAAAGCAGAAAGAGAAAAAGAATACACTCTAAAACTAAAAGCAGTAAAGTAAAGCACAGTAAGAACTATTTGAAAAGATATAGAGGCCAAGGAAGATGATAAATCTACACACAAAAGGAGGTAAAAAAACAAACATGAAGTTTGAATGGATAAGAACCCCTAAAGATATTTGGGAATCTCTTTCAAAAGAGTTTCCATTTACATTAGATGCATGTGCATCTGACAAGAACGCTTTGCTTAATAGATATTGGACAAAAAAACAAGATGCTTTGAAACAAAGTTGGAATGATGAAGTTATATATTGTCATCCAATGTATGATCAAAACATTCCCAAGTTTATTAAGAAAGCAAAAGAATCAAGTTCACTTTGCGTATTTCTATTACCAGCAGGAACAAACTCTAATTACTTTCATGATTATTTATGGGATGCTGAAAAACATCAGCCTCAGGATGGAGTTGAAATTAGATTTCTTCCAAAAGGAAACTGGAGATACGGATATAAATTTGCAAACGAAGAGGGAGAAGAACCTGAAACAGGATACTTAAGACCTCTGATGATAGTAATAATAAATAAATATAAGTTATGAAACATACACCAAACGCTTTTGAAAATCAAATCTTTCATCATTTTAGAGAAAGTGAAAGGAAAGAACAAGAAGCAATAGCCTTTCTTAAATCAAAAGGTTATAAAATAATTAAAACTGAAAAGATAGAAAAAGTTTTATGAAAGCAGTAGGAAAATATATTGTACTTACTGAAATAGAAGAACAGCAAAAAACAGACTCTGGAATATTGCTTACTTCAGAAGACAGCAATCGTCTAAGATACAAAAAAGGAATTATAATTATTCCAGGAACAGATGTAGATGTAGTTGAGGAAGGAAACATTGTATATTACGATAGAAACGCTGGACACAAAATGATGTTAAATGAAGAAGTAGTGACTATAATTTTAGAGCGAGATATTGTTGTAGTTCTTTAATTTTATTTCTTGATTAAGTTTTTTTATAATTTTTCTATATACTTTGTCGCTATATTTTGCTCCCCATTGAAGCATAGGATTTTGACGCTTTACTTCGGAGATAGTTTCTTCTTTGTTTAATTTTTTATAAATCGAAGCGCATAAGCGCTTACTTTTAAACGCTAAGTCGTATAAAGCAGATTGTCTTCCCTTGTGTTCCCTCCACTTAATTATCCATCCATTCTTTACTAAATTATTAAAACGCCTTTTATCCCAAGACATAATTTCATTATATTCTTGAAATTGTCGTCTAGTAAAATAACCCTCGCTATATAAAAATAAAAGCATTTCGATTTCAGAAGTTGACAATTTGTATTTGATACAGGGTCAGTAAAAGTGAAATGCGCAGTTTTGACTGGAATTCGAAAAATTGAAGTCCGTGAAGTACCAGATCCTCAACTCAGAAATGAGACGGATGTTCTTCTTAAGATAGGCGTTGTCGGCCTGTGCGGTTCAGATATCCATTACTACTTAGCGAAGCAGACTAGTAATCAAGTTGTTCAATATCCATTTACGGTTGGGCATGAATGTGCTGCTGTTGTCGAAAAAGTGGGAAGCGCGGTAATACGAGTAAAGCCTGGAGATCGAGTTGCAATAGATCCCGCTGTATCATGTCGAAAATGCGACCAGTGTCTGGCAGGACGGCCAAACACCTGCCGTAATCTTCTTTTTCTAGGTTTCCCTGGTCAATTACAAGGTTGTTTATCGGAATTCATAGTTATGTCGGAAGAAAATTGCTATGCAATCAATGAGGAGATGACTCTGAGACAGGGCGCTTTAGTAGAGCCTCTTTCAATTGGTGTTTATGCAGTTAAGTTATTGGATAATTTTAAAACAGAAACGATTGGCATACTCGGATCTGGTCCTATTGGTTTGAGCGTTCTTCTAGCAGCGCGTGTAACAGGGATTCCCTTGGTTTATGTAACTGATAAAATATATGAAAGACTTGATGTAGCCAGAAATGCTGGGGCGGATTGGGTAGGAAATCCAGATAAATCAGATATAGCTACCGATATTCAAATGCAGGAGTCTTCATTATTAGATGCCGTATTTGAATGTTGTGGGGATCAAGACGCAATAGATCAAGCGATAGAATTATTAAAGCCCGGCGGAAAACTTATGATCCTCGGCATTCCAGTGACTGAGCGAATCTCTTTTGATATTAGTAAGTTGCGTCGTAAAGAAATCTGCATTCAGAACGTCCGTCGGCAGAATAACTGTACCCAGACTGCAATCGATCTCATTGAAAATCAACAGGTAGATGTGGATTTCATGGCTACACATTATTTTAACTTGGAAGAGACTAAGGAGGCATTTGAATTGGTTGCAGGCTATCGTGATGGTGTGGTAAAGGCGATGATCCAATTGGGCTGAACCAAAACTTTCACCTGTGTTTTATTTTTCATCTGGGCTCAAATTGTGAAAATGATCAATGTGCCAAAATTCTGGCGTCTTCTTTACATGGACAGAAATAAATGGAAACCGGTGACCAAACTCGGGGCATAAGGAGTGGAGAAAGATAAGTTCATTAAGGTGCCATTCAAGTCTATAAAGACCCCGTGGCTGCGGATGGAAGTACAGCTTCAGTCCGACTTTTCTGCCGGAATACTCGAATGGCGCGTGCAATAATAATTAAAATACAAAGATATAAGGACGGAAAAAAGAAATAAAATGAAGGCTGTCTCCGAGTGCAGTTACTGCTATTTAAAACAAGCCCATACATCTATTTCCCTGGTTTTGAAAGATGAGGAGAAGATTTTGGCCTCTCTTAAAAGGCTTTTGCCCTTAATAAAAAGTTTTTCCCTTGAGAAAACCCCTTGCGAATACAGCACTCTGGTTTTAAAAGAGGTTAATCGGCTCCTTGCTGTCTATGATCCTTTTTCCGAGGAAAAAAAACTGTGCAACACCATGGCCTTGGAATGGGAAGGTTATCTCCGTAGACTTATCCATAGTTCTCGAGAACCTCTTCGAACAGCAATAAAACTTTCTGTGGTGGGAAACATCATAGACTTGGGAATTAAGGAGCAAATCAATATAAAAAAGTCGATAGAGCAGATACTTTCCCAGGGTTTTAGCATTGATGATTCTGATATTATTATTCAGAAAGTCAAAAATGATTCTAATCTAAATATTCTTATTATTGGAGACAATGCAGGGGAAATTCTCTTTGATAAGATTTTAGTCGAGGAGCTTCTCAAATACACTCCTCAAGTAGTTTATGTTGTCAAGAGTGGACCCGTGATTAATGACGCTCTCCTTGAGGATGCCGAGGTTGT